>DASXGF010000475.1:0-5992 GCA_036489275.1 Myxococcaceae bacterium
TGCCCGTCGCGATCGATCACGTTTCCGTGGAAACCGCCAAGCCCCGCCGTCGAGCTCGCCTCGTCGTCGGCCAGCGTCCCGCCGGGCGGAAGCACCAGGCTGAAGATGCGCTCGGGGTCCGAGGTGTCGAACACGCCGGCGCGGATCTGAGCGTCGACCAGGGTCTCGACGTCCTCCTTCGAGAAGTCGCGGTGGGTCACGCTGGGCAGGATCTTCGAGAGCGAGGTCGTCCCCGGGCCGGCCCCGTACTCCTTCCAGATGCCGGTCTGTCCCGGATCCTTCACCAGCGCGGCCATCGCGGCATCGTTCCGTGCCCGGTCGCGCTTTCCGTCGAGCGTCTGCCGGTACGGCCCGAGGTAGACGGGCACGACGTCCGGCGACCGGAGCACCTTGCCGCCGTGGAAGGTCAGGTGGCCGGTCTCGACGGTCGCGGTGCCGGCGGCTCCCGGTGACCCCCGTGGCTGCAGGTCATCGAACTCGATGCGGTCAGGGTCGACGGGCTCGAAACGGCGGCTGTGGCCTCTGGAGGCCAGGTGTTCTTCGTGCTCCTCGACGGATGCATCGATGGGCGTCGCGGCGCCCGCGGACTGCACACGGCTCATGAGAGGCTCCCCCCGCTCCCGCGACCGGCGTGGTCACGGAGTCGTCCGGCCCGAGCAATTGCCGTGCTCGGGTCGATGCCCCGCCCCAGGCTCGTCGGGGGTCTTGGGCGGCGGACTCACCGACCGCGCCGACGGACTGACTCGAGGCCGCGCGACGTCTCAGAGACCTCGTCACTCGGCGGCCGCGCGGCTCCTCGCCGCGAACGACGTCTCAGAGACCTCGGCGGGCGCGGCGCTCGAGGACCTCGTCGCAGCACGGGGTGCGATCCATTGAAGGTGTCCATTGAAGGTGTCTGGCACCTTCAACGGGCACCTTCAACGGGGACCGAACGACGTCTCAGAGACCTCGTCCCTCGTCGGAGCGCGGTTCGAGGGGCTCGTCGCAGCGCGGGGGGGGGCGACGGCCATTGAAGCTGTGCGGCACCTTCAAACGGGGCAGCTGCGGAGCGGGGCTCGTCGCAGCGCCGCGCGCGACGGTCATTGAAGGTGTCTGGCACCTTCAAAGGGCGATTCGAGGGGCTCGTCGCAACAGGACGTGGGAGGTACGACGTCTCAGAGAACTCGTTGGACGTCTCAGAGACCTCGTTCGGCCCGATTCGTGCTGAGGCGACCCAGATCGCTCCGGATTCAGGAGCCGTCCGTCTTCCTCGGTTCGGGTCCGCCCCGCTCGCTCACCACGTGACAGGCGACCACGCTCCCGTCCCCCAGGGGCCGCAGCTCCGGCCGCTCGACCCGGCACCGCGGCTCCGCCAGCGGGCACCGCGGATGGAACGCGCAGCCCGAGGGTGGTGCCAGCGCGCTCGGCACCTCGCCCGGAATCGCGGCCCGCCGCCGCCCCGGCCGGGACACGTCCGGGATCGTCTCCAGCAGCGCCCGCGTGTACGGGTGCGCCGGCGCCCGGAACAGCACCTCCCGCGGCGCCCACTCCACCACCCGCCCCAGGTACATCACCGCCACGCTCGTCGACACGCGCGACACCACCGCCAGGTCGTGGCTGATGAAGACCAGCGACAGCCCGAGCCGGGCCTGCGTCTCCTTGAGCAGATTCAGCACCTGCGCTTGCACCGACACGTCGAGCGCCGACGTCGGCTCGTCGCACACCACGAGCTCCGGCTCCGCGCAGAGCGCCCGGGCGATCGCTAGCCGCTGGCGCTGCCCGCCGGAAAACTGATGCGGGTGCTTCTCCAGATCTCCGTTCGACAGTCCTACTTGCGTCAGGAGCTGCGCCGCCCGCTCTCGGCGCGCTGCCCCTGACAGCCGCCCGAGCGCCGGCTCGGTCACGATGTCCCGCACCCGCCAGCGAGGATCCAGCGAGGCGTACGGGTCCTGGAACACCATCTGGATCCGACGCTGCAACGCGCGTGGTCGCCGGTGCGGGCCTCCTCCGAGCGCCGCGCCGCGGAATCGGATCTCCCCGCCGCTCGGCACCTCCAGCCCGACGAGGAGCCTCCCCAGCGTCGTCTTCCCGCACCCGGATTCGCCCACCACCCCGAGCGTCTCGCCCGCTCGCAACGTCAGGCTCACCCCCTCGACCGCGCGCACCACCGCCGGCGGCGCTCGTGACGCCATCCGGGCGAGAAGCGGCCGCGGCACCTCGAAGTGCTTGGTCAGCGCGCGCAGCTCGAGGAAGGGCTCCTCAGCCACCGCCGCCTCCCGGCTCGAGTGGATTCCAGCAGGCCAGCTCACCGTCCCCGACGGGCTCCAGCGGCGGGCGCTCGGCACGGCACTGCTCCGATGCCCGCGGGCACCGCGGATGAAACGCGCAGCCGGGAGGCAGCTCCCAAGGCCGGGGCATCGCGCCGGGAATCGCCGGCAACGCGCCGCCCCCCGTCCCGCCGATGCGCGGAACCGCGTCGAGCAGCGCCCGCGTGTAGGGATGCCGCGGCGCCCGGAGCAAGCGTCTCACCGGCGCCCGCTCGACGATCCGCCCTGCGTACATGATGGCCACCTCGGTCGCGAGCTCCGCCACCACGCCCAGGTCGTGGGTGATGAGCAGCACCGAGGTTCCGTGCTCCTCCACCAGCCGCGCCAGCAGCGCAACGATCTGCGCCTGCGTCGACACGTCAAGCGCGGTCGTGCACTCGTCCGCCACCACCAGCGGCGGCTCGGCGCACAGCGCGAGCGCGATCGCCACCCGCTGCCGCATGCCACCCGAGAGCTGGTGCGGGTAGTGCTCGAACCGCTCGGCCGGGGAGGGGAGACCCACGTCGGTCAGCAGCCGGATCGCCCGCTCGCGTGCGGCGGCACGGTCGAGCGGGAGGTGCGCCCGGAGCGTCTCGACCAGCTGCTCGCCCACCCGGAACAGCGGATCCAGGCTGGTGAACGGATCTTGCGGGACGAAGCCGACCTCCTTGCCGCGGAGCGGCCGGACCGCCTCGGCCGACTCGAGCCTCACCGCCCGACCCCCCAGGCTCAGCTGCCCTCCGGTGATCTGCACCGGCGGCGCGACGAGCCCGATGAGCGCCGCGGCGGTCAGCGACTTGCCCGCGCCCGACTCGCCGACCAGCCCCAGCACCCGGCCCGGCTCGATCCGGAAGGACACGTCCTGCACCAGCGGGACCTCTCCGCCGGGCCTCTGCAGCGAGACGCGCAGACTCTCCAGCGCGACGCTCATGACACCGTGCTCCGCTGCTTCGGGTCGAGCCCGTCCCGGAGCCCGTCCCCGGCGACGTTCACCGCGAGCACCAGCCCCGCCAGCGCCAGCCCCGGGAACACCACCATCCACCACGCGCCCGAGGGGAGGTACGCGCTCCCGTTCCGCACCAGCGTCCCGAGCGACGGCGACGTCGGCGGGATGCCCACGCCGAGGAAGGACAGCGTCGCCTCGGTGAGGATCGCGTTCCCCAGCCCGATGGTCGCGATGACCACGATCGGGCCCATCACGTTGGGCAGCACGTGCCCGAGGAGGATCGACCACCACGGCCGGGCCATCACCTGCGCCGCCTGCACGTAGCCCTTCTCCCGCTCGACCAGCGTCCCCACCCGGGCGGCCCGCGCGAACGGCACCCACTGCGCGAGCGCGATCGCCCCGATGACCACGGGGATCCCCAGCGTCTCGTGCACCGAGCGAGGCAGGACGCTCCGCGCGACGCCGTCGAGCAGCATCGCCACCAGGATTGCCGGGAAGGTCAGCTGCGCGTCCGCCGCCCGCATCAGGAACGCGTCGAGCCAGCCGCCCCGGTAGCCGCTCACCAGCCCCGCGGCGAGGCCGATGAGCATCGCCAGCGCCACCGCGGCGAATCCCACGCCCATCGACAGCCGCAGGCCGAACAGCACGCCGGACAGGATGTCGCGCCCCTGCTCGTCCGTCCCGAGGAGGAAGGCCCGGTGTCCCTCGGGATTCCACGCCGGGGGCAGCGAGGCGTTCATCAGATCTAGCGAGCGCAGGTCTTGCACCGGTTGCGGCGCGACCCACCTGGCGAAGGCGGCGAGCAGCACGTAGGCGACGACCACCCCGAACGCGATGCGCGTGCCTCGCCGGGTCCCCTCCAGGAGCGCGCGCACGAGTCGCATCAGCCCACCGTCGACCGGACCCGCGGATCCAGCACCCGGTAGCTCAGGTCGACCACCAGGTTGATGAGGACGAAGGCGACCGCCGCCAGGAGCAGGTAGCTGGAGATCACCGGCACGTCGACGAACTGCACCGCCTGGAGGAAGAGCAGCCCCATCCCCGGCCACTGGAATACCGTCTCGGTCACCACCGAGAAGGCGAGGAGGTTCCCGAGCTGGAGCGCCGCCACGGTGATGACCGGGAGCAGCGCGTTCCGGAGGCCGTGCCGGTAGTGGATCGACCGCTCGGGCAGCCCGCGCGCCCGGGCGAAGCGGATGTGGTCCGAGTGAAGCACGTCGAGCAGCTCGCCGCGGACCAGCCGGAGCATCAGCGCCAGCGAGTACAGGGCGAGGGTGATCGACGGCAGCAGCAGCGAGCGCCAGCCGCTCGCGGTCAGGAGCCCCGTGGTCCACGGACCGAGGGACACCACCTGCCCCCGCCCGGAGGAGGGCAGCCACTGCAGCTGCACCGCGAAGAGGAAGATGAGAAGAAGCCCGAGCAGGAACGTGGGAATGGACAGGCCGACCAGCGAGCCGCCGAGGATCACCCGGCTCAGCCACGAGCGGCGGTGGATCGCGGTGTAGATGCCGAGCGGAACGCCGACCAGCAGCGTGAGGAGCATCGCCATCCCCGACAGCTCGACGCTCGCCGGGAGCCGTTCCCGGAGCAGCTCTCCGACGGGGATCCCCAGCCGGTAGGAGACGCCGAGCTGCCCGCGACCGACCCGCCCGAGGTAGCGCCAGTACTGGACGACGAACGGCCGGTCGAGGCCGAGCTGCTGCCGCATCGCCTCCCGGTCCTCGATGGTCGCGTTCTGCCCCAGCATGTTGTTCACCGGGTCGCCGAGCTTGGTGGAGACGGCGAAGGCCAAGAGCCCCACCACCAGCATCACGCCCAGTCCCTGGAGCAGGCGGGTGACGATCCCGGAGATCACTGGCGCATCTTCACGAAGCGCAGCTGCACCCGGTCACGCGGATCGGGCACCACGTCGACGGTGTCCCGCGCTCCCCAGATGACCAGCTGCTCGTGCAGCGGCAGATGTCCGAAGTCCTCCTTGTGGATCTTCAGCGCCTCGGAGATCTGCGCCCGCCGCTTCACCGGATCCATCTCCACGCGGATCTGGCTCACCAGCTGCTCGACCTTCGGATTGGTGTAGCGCCCACCGTTCCATGCGCCGCTCCCCTCCAGCGTCATCGTCATCACCGGGACGAGGGTGGCCATCGCGTCTGCCGTCTCCGGGCTGAACCCGAGCAGGAAGAGGCTGGTGTTGTTGTTCGACTTCCGGAGGATCTTGTCGAAGTGCTTCGACTTGGTCTGGGCGTTGAGGCTCACCTTGATTCCCACCCGGGCCAGCATCGGCACCAGCGACTGGCAGATGGCCTCGTCGTTGATGTACCGGTCGTTGGGGCAGTCGAGCGTCACCGGGAACCCATCGCCATAGCCGGCCTCGGCGAGCAGCTTGCGCGAGGCGGCCGGGTCGTAAGCGTACCGCTCGCGGAGCTTCGGGTCGTAGCCCTCGGTGTTCTCCGGGATGATCAGCCCGGTGGGCGCGGCCATCCCGCGCATCACCTTGGCGCGGATCGCCTCCTCGTCGATGGCCTGGTACACCGCGCGCCTCACCCGGACGTCCTTGAAGGGATTCTTCTTCGAGCCCGGCATGTCCAGCGGCTCGTCGCGCCACTGGTCCATGCCCAGGAAGACGACGCGGAGCTCGGGCCGCTTGATGACCCGGAAGCCCTTCTGACCCTCGACGCGCGCGACGTCCTGCGGGGCCACCGGGTAGGCGAGGTCCACCTCGCCGGAGATGAGCGCGGCAAGGCGCGTCGCCGCGTTGGCGATC
>DASXGF010000477.1:0-3593 GCA_036489275.1 Myxococcaceae bacterium
GCGCGACCGCATCCTCCGGAACCGCTTCTACCAGACGCTGTCCACCGCACTGGCCGGCTCGCAGGAGTACATCGCGCTCGAGCGGCTGGGGCAGCTGCGGGACCGCTCGGACGCAGAGCTCATCGTGCTCGACACGCCGCCCACCGCGCACGCGCTGGACTTCCTCGATGCCCCATCGCGGATCCTCGACTTCCTCGACAACGAGGCCGCGCGGTGGCTCCTGGACCCCGCGCTGCGAGCGAGCCGCATCTCGCTGCGCCTGGCGCTCTGGAGCGGCGGCGTGGCGGCGAAGACCATCGGCCGGATCATCGGGGGTGACACCCTGGAGGAGCTGGCGGCGTTCCTGGCGGCGGTGAGCGGGATGAACGAGGGGTTCCGGGAGCGGGCCCGGGCGGTGCGGGCGCTGCTCTCCTCGCCCGAGACCGGCTTCCTCCTGGTGGCCGGCGCCTCTCCCGAGCGGCGCGAGGAGGCGCTGCGCTTCCACGCGGTTCTCGGCGACCGCGGGCTGCAGCGCGACGGAGTGGTGGTGAACCGGGTTCAGGAGCAGCCGGCCGCCTCAGCCGAGGTCGAGCTCGAGGGCGTCGCCGAGCCGCTGCGCGGGGCGCTGGTGCGAACGCTCGGCGAGACCCGTGCCGTTGCCGGGCGGGATCTGGAGAGCGTGCGTCTCCTGCGCGAGGGAACGGCGCCGGTGCCGCTGATCGCCGTTCCACGGTTCTCGGCCGAGATCCACGACCTGCGCGCACTCTGGAGGGCAGGCTCCTACCTGCTGGGCGAGGCTGCGATCTTGTAGGCTCGTGGTCTCGGCTCCCCAGTTCCCCTTCCCTTGCGCGCCGCGATCTACCGGGCCCTGGCCCTGCTCCCGCTCCTGCTTCTCACCCGGTGCGCCACCACCGGGTCCGCGGCGTCGCGGGCCGACACGGTCACCATGCCCCCGGAGGAGATCCGGGCCGACCTGGCTCTCTTGAAGATGAACGACGAGGAGCTGTTCGCGGCCGGATCGAGCGCCTTCGCCGCGGCAGATCCGGCGCGGGCGGCGGCGTGCTTCGAGCGGCTGGTGACCGCCTTCCCCGGGAGCACGCACCGGAACAGGGCGCGCTTCAACGCCGGGCTGGCGCGCGAGCGGATGGAGGACTGGGACGCCGCCCGCCAGCACTTCTCCGAGCTCGCCAACCCCCTGGGCACGGGCGACGCGCTGGACGCGGCGTTCCACCAGGCCGAGGCGCTTTATCACCTCGATCGCTACCCCGAGGCCGCGTCGCTGCTGGGGAAGATCTCCGCCCGGACCGACCTGCCCGAGGCGCGGCGCATCGAGGCCCTGGTGCAGCAGGGCATCTGCCAGGTGGACGCGGGCGAGCTGGACGAGGGCGAGAAGACGCTCCGCTCCGCTCTGGTCGGCGCGAAGGACGCGGCGGACCGGGGCGAGCCGGCGGACGAGTACATCACCGCGCAGGCCCAGTTCTTCCTGGGCGAGATCTACCGGCTGCACTGCGAGGGCGTGACCTTCGATCCGGACGCGAGGGCGGACGAGCTGTCCCGGACGCTGGAGTACAAGGCGGAGCTCCTGCTCTCCGCGCAGGGGCACTACCTCCGGGCGATCAAGATCGGCAACGGCTACTGGGCGACCGCCGCCGGTGAGCGGATCGGCAACCTGTACGAGGTGCTGCACCGCCAGATGATCGACTCGCCGACGCCGAAGGAGCTGAACCCCGAGGAGGCCGAGGTCTACCGGCAGGAGCTTCGCCGGCGGATCAAGGTGCTGCTGACCAAGGCGATCGGCGTGTACGAGACCACGGTGGCAACCGCGGAGCGCATCGGAACGGGCGGGCCGTTCGTGGACCGCGCCCGGGCGAGCCTCGAGCGGATGAAGCAGCTGCTCCTCGCCGAGGCCGACGTTCCCGACGAACCGCCACCGCCGCCCCCATCGAGCAAGCCCTCCTCGCGACGGCACAGCGTGGCTCGACCGGCAACGGCTCCGGCGAACACGGCGCAGCGGGCACCGGGCGACGGCGGCTGAAACTGCACCGCCGGAGCGCTCCCCCCGGGCGCTCCGGCGGCTTCCCGCTTCACCTCACTGCAGCCCGAGCCGGGCCACCGCGTCGGCCGTGATCGCCTTCGCCAGTCGCGCCGCCCGACGGCCCGCCGCCGTCTTGCCTTCCGGGTCCGCGGCCACGGCCGCCGCCACGTCGCCGAATCCCTCGCGCCGGCCCATCCGCAAGAGAAGCTCGCCCCGGTTGCCGAGGGCCACCGGGTGCGACGCATCCCGGGCCAGCGCCTCGCCGTAGGACTGGAGCGCGTCCTCGGTCCGCCCGAGCTTCTGGTAGACGGTGCCCAGCGCGGCGTGCGCCCCTGCGTCCTTCGCGTTGAGCTCCACCATCGCCTCGAAGACCAGCGCCGCCTCGCGGAGCCGGCCGGCCTGCGCCAGCTCCACGCCGGTCCGCCCCATCCGCGCGGCGTCCGCGGCAGTGATGCCCTCCACCTCGGCCCAGGTCGCCTCGCCGCGGACGAAGGCGAGCAGCTTTTCGCGGTCGTTCGGTCCCATGTCAGCGCCCCATGTTCGCGATGGCGGTCTGGGCCATCGAGGCGAACTTCATCTCCATCGTGGATAGGAGATTGGAGAGCTGCTCCTTGCGCTTCATGAGCCGCTCCATCTTGAAGTTCAGGTCCCGGTCGACCTTGTCGAGCTTGGTGACCTTCTTCCGGTCGTCCTTGTTCGTCTTCTGGTCGTCGTTCTGGTCCATCTGCTGGGTGACCGAGAGCATCTGGTCGTCCACGCGGTTCTCCAGGACCAGGAGGATCATCTCGATCTTCTCCTCGATGCTCAGGCTCTTGTCGTTGAGGATGTCCTTGATCGAGGGATCGCGGCTGGTGCTGGTCGACGCCTTGCTGGTGGTCGCGGACGAGCTGGTCGTCGCGGCCGTCCTGGGAGCGGTCTGGGCGCTCCTCGTTCCCGAGGTCGTGGCGCCGCGCCGGGCGTCCTCGATGCCGAGCTCGAGGTCGGTCCGCGACATCCCCGAG
This sequence comes from Myxococcaceae bacterium, assembly GCA_036489275.1. Lineage (GTDB taxonomy): Bacteria > Myxococcota > Myxococcia > Myxococcales > Myxococcaceae > RPRB01. The sequence continues at coordinate 3,016 of DASXGF010000477.1, forward strand.
ACGCCGTTGCCCTCCGAGCGCGAGAGCCGGGCGAGCAGGGTCGGGCGGTCGAGCACGTACCGCAGCGCACGCTTGAGGGAGGGCGCCGTCTCGGCATCGCCCGCCGCCCGCTGGAGCTCTTCCTTGCTCAGCACCCTGTCCGGCGGGACGAGCCCGGCGCCCCACCGGTTGATGCCGTCGAAGCTGGAGAGCAGCGTTCGCAGTGCCGAGAGCTCGTCGCTCTTCGCGGCGCTCGAGCCCGTCGCCGGGCCCACCGACCCGCCCTCCGCCGCGAGGTCGATGTCCCCCCGCGCGATCCCGGAGTCGCGTCCGTCCCTGGAGCGCGACAGCCGCTCCAGGAGATCCGGGTGGTCCAGCACGTAGCGCGCGGCGCGCTTGAGGTCGACGGGCGCGTCCGGATCCTCCGCCGTCTCGCGGAGCTCCTTCTCGGTGATGACCTTGTCGCCGAACGCCCCGAGGAACCCGTGGTCGCGGTTCAGCGCATCGAAGCTCCGGGCCAGGGTGTCGAGCGCGCTCTGCTCCTCGGGATCGACGTCGGCTCCCCCGCCCAGGTCTCCGGCCACGGCGAGCGCCGGGGT
>DASXGF010000505.1:0-9873 GCA_036489275.1 Myxococcaceae bacterium
AGCTACGCGACCCTGGTGGTGAAGCGCCTCTTCCACCACACGGCGCGTGAGGACACGCCGGAGGAGATCCAGGCGACGCCAGGAAGCGGCCGTCCGAGCGCCGATGGGACCCGTCCCGAGGACCCGGCGCGCTCTCCGAGACAGCGTCCGGAGGTCCCGAGACGGCGTCCGGAAGCCCCGGTATCGGCCGTGAGTGAAACAACGAGTCCTGGGAGTGAAAAGACGGGTTCTCCGAGACCGGGTTCGGGGGGCTACCGGGAACGTGCAAAGGCGCGAAAAGACGCGAAAGCGGCGGCCCGGGCACGTCAGAAGGTGCGGTAGAGTGCGCCGCTTCCGGGACGGGGCCGCCCCCGTCCTGGACCATGCCGCCCAATCGTCAGGGGCGGGGGCAATGGCCCAGGGAGTACGGGCGTATGGGTTGGCGTGACCACCCTGCTCTCCTCGTGGCTTCCTTCCCCGGCGGCGCTGGGGTCGATGCTGGCCGAGCGGACCGAGACCGTGCCGTACCGCGCCGAGGTGCGCGCCGCGCGCCGCGGAGACCGGTCCGCCTTCGAGGCCCTGGTCCGGAGCGTCCAGCGTCCGGTCTATGGCCTGTGCCTCCGCCTGCTCAGGACGGAGGCGGAAGCCGCCGAGGTGGCGCAGGAGACGTTCCTGCGCGCCTACCAGCACCTCGGCCGGTACGACGAGTCGAAGCCGTTCGACCTCTGGGTGCTCGCGATCGCCAGGAACCTCTGCCTCGACCTGCTCCGTCGCCGCTCGCGGGTTCACACCCAGGACGTCGACGAGATGCACGAGGCGCTGCCCTCCGGCGAGCGGAGCCAGGAGGAAGGCGTCATCGCCGCCGAGGAGCACAGGAGCCTCGAGACCGCGCTCTCCACGCTCGGCTCGGACGACCGGGAGGTCCTAGCCCTGTACTACGTCCAGAAGCGCACCACGAAGGAGATCGCTCAGGTGATGGGGGTCGCCCCGGGCACGATCATGGCCCGACTGTTCAGAGCGCGTGAGAAGCTGCGCCGGCAGATGACGACGGAGGACGCCCAGTGAACGCCTGCCCCGAGCTCGAGACCCTGCTGGTCGGCGTGGCGGAGCACGACGCGGAAGCCCTCGCCCACATCAAGACCTGCCCCGACTGCGCCTTCATCGCCGAGCAGCACCGTCAGCTGGAGAAGGACCTCTTCCGCCTCGCGGATCCGATGCCCCCGGTGGACTTCGTGCAGTCGGTGATGGCCCGCGTGGCGCTCGAGCCAGCGCCCGCCCGGGTCGAGCTGCGCACCGGCTTCTCCATCCTCGCCGTCACCCTCATGGGGGCCGTCCTGGCCTTCGTCGCCACCCACGGCAACCTCGGGCTGCTCGGCACGCACACCGCCCGTGCCGTCGTCGCCTGGCGGACTCTCTTCTTCGCTGCCTCCGAGGCGCTCGCCGCCATCTGGAGCACCGCGGCGCTTCCCACCGTGGTGGCCATGGCCGGTCTGGTCGTCGTCTCGACGCTGGGCGTTCGCCGTCTCGCTGCACACCGGGTCGTGGAGGCACAGGTCAGGCCGTGACGCGTTTCGCTGCATTCGTCGCGGTGCTCCTGCCGCTTCTCGGCCTGGCCGGCACTCCCTCCGAGTCTTCCCGGGAGCCGGCAGGCCGCATCACCCTCAAGACCCACGGCACGCTGCGCGAGGTCGCCGAGCGCATCGCCAGCGAGGGCAAGCTGAGCGTCGTGGTCCGGGGCGACCTGGACGAGGACGCCGAGGTCTTCTTCCAGAACGTCCCCGCCGACGACGCGCTGGAGACCCTCGCCCGGGCCTACGGGCTCTCGCTGGAGAAGCGGGGCAACATCTACACGCTCAGGCCTCACGCCGAGGGCTCGCCGCCACCGAAGATGGTGATGCCCGTTCCCGCGGTCCCTCCGGTCCCGCCCGTTCCTCCGATGCCGCCCATGCCGGCGATGCCCAAGATCGGTCACCCCGGACACGGCTCGCACGACGACGACGAGGACGCGGCCGACGAGGATCAGGACTCCGACACCGACGAGGACGAGGCCGAGAACGCCACCCCGCCCTCGGACGGCGCGGACAAGTTCAAGGACTTCAAAGACTTCAAGGACCTGAAGGATCTCAAGGACCTGAAGGACATGCTCAAGTTCCACCGCCGCGCCGAGGGGTCTGACCGGCAGACGGTGGGCACCGGCAACGTCACCGTCGAGGAGGACCAGGAGGTCGACGACGCGGTGGCCTACGGCGGGAGCCTCTTCATCAAGGGACGTGTCCGGAACGACGCCGTCGCCTTCGGGGGCAACGTGCAGCTCGGCCCCCACGCGGTGGTGGGCGGAGACGCGGTGGCCTTCGGCGGCAACGTCGAGCGGGAGTCTGGCGCCAAGGTTCACGGCCAGGTCCTGTCCTTCGGTGGCAAGGGCGGTGGCCTGTCGGCCATCGGCCCGAGCGAGAAGAAGGCCCGGTCGTCCGACCGGCACTCCGGCTCGGGCATCTTCTGGCTGCTGATCCAGTTCGCGATCTACTTCGCGCTGGGATTCGTCTTCATCATGTTCGCCCCGAGGCCGATGAAGCAGCTGGAGTCGGAGATCCGCCGCGACCCGCTCCGCTGCGCGCTCACCGGTCTGCTCGGCGCCCTCGCCATCGCCGGCCTTGCGGTGCTGCTCACCATCACCGTCATCGGCATCCCCTTCACCCTGGTGCTGGTGGTCGTGACCGCGGTCGGCATCGCCATGGGCTACTCGGCGGTGGCCTCGGAGGTCGGCACCCGGCTCCCCGTGCTCCGCGCCAACAGGAAGACCCAGGCCGCGGTCCTTGCCCTGGGGATCCTGGTCTTGCTCGTCCTCCAGCTCATCCCGGTGCTCGGCAAGCTGGTGCTGGCCGCGGCGAGCTGTGTGGCCCTGGGCGCGACCATCCGCACCCGGTTCGGCACCCGGCCCCGTGAGTTCCCCGAGCCGGTCTGACGCTCGGCGCCGTTGAAGGCCGGCGAGGGGGGCGCTAGAGGGCTGTCACCATGTCCACCCTCGCCCCCTTCCCCCGCCTCGCCGAGGAGATCCAGGCCTTCAACTCCCGCGGACAGCTGGGGAAGGATCCCGTCGGCCAGTACTTCGCCGAGCGTCGCAAGACCCACGGCCTCTTCACCAACCTCATGACGGACAAGGAGCTCGAGCTCCTCAAGCCGTACCTCTTCTGCTACCGGGAGCTGCCCCAGCGGAGCTCGGATGCCCCGGTGCGGGTGACCAACCTCATCGACGGCGAGTGGCGGCTTCCGGCGAAGGGGGAGATGGCCCTCCTTCGCAACATGGCCGACCGGCGCATCCCCCTGATGGAGGTCCCGGCCTCGACCGACGAGGACGTGGAGCGGGCGGTGGCTGCCGCCGACCGGGCCTGGAAGTCCCTCTCCTGGGCCGACGACGTCTTCACCTACCGGAAGACGGTCATCAAGAACTTCGCCCGGATGATGGATTACTTCTCCGAGGACTGCATGCGGGAGATCCGCCAGCAGATCCCGAAGACCCGGCTCGAGGCGCAGAAGGACTTCTTCGAGGCCAAGCGGGCCGCGGACCACCTCGAGGGCTCGGCAGAGGCCGCGCTCCAGGGGGAGCTCCTCCCGCCGATGCTCCCCGGCCACAGCTACTGGCGCAACCCGTGGGTGCCCGCCGGGGTGTCGGTGATCATCTCGCCGATGAACTTCATCTGGGGCATCCCCGGCATCCACCTGGTCGGGGCCTACCTGGCGGGGGTTCCCTTCATCTACAAGGGCCACCCCTTCGCCGGCATCACCAACACCACGATGATCCGGATGATGATCGCCGCCGGCGCCGACCCGGCCTACGTCCAGAAGGTGGAGGGCTTCGGCAAGGGGATCGCGAAGCTGGCGACCGACAAGCGGGTGACGGTGGTCGCGGTCACCGGCTCCTCGGAGACCGCCTCGAAGATCCAGGCCGGCCGCGGCCTCAACCGGCTCCGCTTCGAGGGCGGAGGCTGCAACTGGTCCTACGTGGACGACGGCTACTCGCCCGAGGAGCTGAAGAAGATCGCCGTTCGCCTCACCTACTCCGTCTGCGGCTTCGGGGCGCACAAGTGCACGTCGCTGCACGGCATCGCCGCCTCGGGAAAGACGATCGACACGCTCCTCGGCCTCATCAACGAGGAGATGAACGGCTGGCGGGTGGCCGACCCCCGCGAGGCGACCGACGACAAGGTCCTCAGCCCCCTGATGGTGCACAAGGCGCAGACCCTGGTGGACATCGTCGCCGAGGCGAAGAAGACGCCCGGGGTGACCGTCATCCGCGAGGGCGGCAAGGCCGACGGGGCTTACGGCGAGCACTCCGAGGCGGTGAAGCCCGTGCTCCTCAAGATCCGCCCCGACAGCACGGTGAAGGTGAACTGGGACGGCAAGGGGATGCAGGAGGTCCGTCTGGCGACGACAGAGTTCTTCATGCCCATCCTCGTCGGGATGGAGCTGACGGACTTCGAGTCCTACGTGCGCTTCTGCCTCTTCGAGAACAGCCACGACCTCTCCACCAGCGTCTGGACCCGGGACGACCGGAAGCTCCAGCTCGGGCGACGGACCCTCGGCGGGATGCTGAAGGAGAACGACGGCACCGACTCGGCCCTGGAGTGGGAGGAGTTCGGTGCCTCCGGCATCGGCGACTCCGGGAACATGGGCGTCGGCGAGGTGACCGCGACCCTCAGCATCTACACCCGGCGGCAGAAGGGCCGACACCTGGTCTTCTGAGGCGGTAGAACCCGCCCATGCGACGCCTTCCTCCGGAGACCGGTCCGGAGCTGACCATCGAGTACGAGGGCCGGCCGCTGTCCGCCCGCGAGGGAGAGCCCGCGGCCTGTACGCTCCTCGCCGCCGGGGAGACCGTCTTCTCCCGGAGCATCAAGTACCATCGCCCCCGCGGCCCGTTCTGCATGGCGGGCTCGTGCTCGAACTGCCTCGTCCGCATCGACGGCGTGCCCAACCGTTTCTCCTGCCAGACGCCGGTGCGCCCCGGGATGCGCATCGAGCGGCAGAACGCCTACCCCAGCGTGAAGGTCGACGTGTTCTCCAGCATCGACTGGCTCTTCCCCAAGGGGATGGACCACCACTCGATGTTCGCCGGCGTCCCCGTGGCCGAGAAGGTGATGGCCACCGTCGCCCGGCACCTCGCCGGTCTCGGTCTCCTTCCGGACAAGGCCCCTCCCGAGCCCCGCCCAGCGGAGCACCTCTCGGTCGACGTGGCCGTCGTCGGCGCCGGCGCCGCCGGGCTCGCCGCTGTCGAGGCGCTGGCCGCCGGCGGAGCGTCCCCGCTGGTCCTCGAGCAGGAGGACCGGGTGGGTGGACGCCGGGTGCTCGACGCTCCGGAGGACGGAGCGGCGAAGGCGCCCGCGGTGCCCGGCGGGGTGCAGCTCCGCCTAGGCACCTCGGTGCTCGGCCTCTACGACGACGAGCTAGGCCGGGTCCTGCTCGCGGTCCAGCGCGACGCCGAGGGCGCGCGGATCGTCCTGGTCTCGGCGCGGGACATCCTCTTCGCGGTTGGCGGCCATGCCTCGACCCTCCCCTTCGAGAACAACGACATCCCGGGCGTGTTCAGCGGGAGGGCCGCCGCGGACCTTCTCCTCCGCCGGCGGCTGCTGGTGGGCGACGCCCCGGCGCTCGTCGGCTTCGGGCCACAGCTCCTCCCGCTGGCGCGGATGTTCCAGGTCGAGGGAGCCACGCCGGCGCTGGTGCTCCACACCGGCACCGGTCCGACCCCGTCCGGCGCGGTCCAGGGAGAGCCGGTCCGGGCCCACGGCCGCACCTGGATCCACGGCCTCTCCTACCGCCCGTCCGAGGGCCGCGAGCGGAAGGTCGACTGCGACGCAGTGGTCGTCTCGCTCCCGCCCGCCCCCGCCTTCGAGCTGCTGCGTCAGGCCGGGGTGAAGATCTCCTACCGCCCCGAGCTGGGGACCTTCGCGCCCGAGGTTCAGCCCGACGGGCGCTCCGCGGTGGCCGGCATCTGGGCTGCGGGGGACGTCGTGCAGCCGGGCAAGGTGGCCGAGGCGGCCGAGTCCGGGCGCCGCGCGGCGCGGGGGATCCTCGGCCGATGACCCCGGTGCTCTCCTTCCCTGATGCCCGCCGGTGGCGCGCCTGGCTCGCCCGCAACCACCGCGCGCGGGAGGGCGTCTGGCTGAAGATCGCGAAGAAGGGTTCGCCGGAGTCCTCGGTCTCCTACGCCGAGGCGCTGGACGAGGCGCTTTGCTACGGCTGGATCGACGGACAGAAGAAGAGCCACGACCGCAACGCCTTCCTCCAGAAGTTCACTCCCCGCCGTTCGCGGAGCGTCTGGTCGAAGCGAAACATCGAGCACTGCGCGCGCCTCGCGGCGGCAGGGAAGATGGAGCCCGCCGGACAGGCGGAGATCGACCGGGCGAAGTCCGACGGCCGCTGGGACGAGGCCTATGATCCGCCGAGCCGCGCCGAGGCTCCCGAGGACCTCCGCCGGGCGCTCGCCCGGAACCGGCCCGCCCGGAAGTTCTTCGAGACGCTCGACCGGACCAATCGCTACGCCATCCTCTGGCGGCTCCAGACCGCGAAGCGCCCCGAGACCCGCGCCCGGCGGCTGGAGACCTTCGTGCAGATGCTGGCCGAGGGAAGGAAGATCCACCCGTGAGCAAGTCCGTGCTCTGCACCTGCGAGGACGTGACCCTGGACGACGTCCGGCACGCCATCGACAAGGGCTACCGGGACATCGAGAGCATCAAGCGGTACACCGGGTTCGGGACCGGCGTCTGCCAGGGAAAGACCTGCCTCTCGGCCATCGCACGGGTGCTGGCCGAGCGCACCGGGGCCTCTCCCGGCGCGGTGCTCCCCTTCACCCCGCGGCCTCCCCTCCACCCCGTGGAGACGTCGCTGCTCCGCTCGGTCCCGGTGGACGAGGCGACGCCGCCGAGAGGAGGCGTTCCTCCGGTCGTCCAGGTCGGCTCGCATGCGCTTCGCCCGGCCGAGCCAGTCCCGGAACGCACCCGGGTGGTCATCGTCGGCGGGGGAATCATGGGGCTGGCCCTGGCCCACAACCTCGCCAAGCTCGGATGCACCGAGGTGGTGGTGCTTGAGCGGGGCTACCTCTGCGCCGGCGCCAGCGGGCGCAATGGCGGCGGCGTCCGGATGCAGTGGGGCACGGCGGTCAACGTCGAGCTCGCGCGCCGGACCATCGAGCTGATGAAGCAGTTCGCCGGAGAGATGGGGATCAACGTCTGGCTCCGGCAGGGCGGATACCTGTTCCTTGCCCGCAGCGCCGACGTGGCCGAGCGCCTCCGGGCCAGCGCCGAGCTCCACAACAAGCACGGGGTGAACACCCGCATTCTCTCCCCCGGCGAGGGTCGCGACGTCGTCCCCGAGCTGACGATGAAGGGCGTGGTCCTCTGCGCTTACAACCCGGACGACGGAGTCATCTTTCCCTGGCCGTTCCTCTGGGGATACGCCCAGGCCGCCCAGAAGCGCGGCGTCCGCGTGGAGACCTTCACCACCGTGACCGGCTTCGAGGTCTCGGGCGGCCAGGTCCGGGCGGTGGAGACAGACCGCGGCCGGATCGCCTGCGAGACGGTGGTCATCGCGGCCGGCGCCTGGAGCCCTGAGGTGGCGAACCTCGCCGGGGTGAAGCTGCCCAACGAGCCGCACCGGCACGAGATCCTCTCCACCGAGCCGCTGAAGCCGTTCCTCACCCCGCTGGTGACGGTCCTCGACTCGGGGCTCTACTTCAGCCAGTCGATGCGTGGCGAGATCGTGGGCGGGATGGGGGACCCGCGCGAGCCGCCGGGGATGAACATGGGCTCGACGCTGCGCTTCCTCTCCCGCTTCTCGCGGGCGCTCACCGAGCAGATCCCACGGCTCGGAGACATCAAGGTCCTGCGCCAGTGGGCGGGCCCCTACGACGTGACGCCGGACAACAATCCCATCCTCGGCCGAACCCCCGGGCTGCCGAACATGCTGCAGATGTCCGGCTTCGTCGGGCACGGGTTCATGATGGCACCCGCCGTCGCCGAGCGGATGGCCGCGTGGATGGTGAACGGCACCCGCGACGAGCTCTTCACCCGCTTCGACCTGGACCGGTTCCGGACCGGGAAACTGGAGCGGGAGACGATGATCATCGGCTGAGCCCGGGCGTCCGGCGCCCCAGCGCGCGCGGGCGAAACAATCCGGTCCGCTCCACATCGAAGGCCCGTGGCATCCTGGAACGACCCACCCGAGGACGACGAGTCGAGCGGCCCCGCCCTGCAGCGGCTGGTGGAGGGCCTGGTCGAGAGCGCCCTCCTGGCTCTGCGCCGCGCGTTCTCCGGGGGCGATTCCGTGATCCGGCTCCGGGCCGAGCTGCTCCTCGAGGTTGCCCGGGCGATGCGCCGCGACGTGCGCGCGGGCTCCTGGGGCAGGCTCCCGACGCGTGACCGGACCCAGCTCCGCCGGGCGCTTCTCTTCCTCGAGTCTCTCGCGGAGTCGGGCCAGCCCGTTCCCGTGGCCTGAGCGGCGCCTCCCCGAGGAACTATTTCTCGCCGCTGCCGAGTCCAGACCACGGACGGACATCCGTGGCGTTCTGGAAGGACAGGCTCGAGGACGACGGCGCGGTGCACTCCACCGCGCTCCGCCGGGTGGCGGATTCGGTGGTGACCGACGCGCTGCTCGGCCTGCGGCGGGCGTTCCTCGCCGGAGATCTGCATGGGCAGTCGCGCGCGCAGCGCGTGCTCGAGCTCGCGCGGTTGCTCCGGATCGATCTGCAGGGTGGCGCCTGGGACCGGCTCGACGCCGCCGATCGACGCCGGCTCCGGCGTGCGCTCCTGATGCTCGGTCTGATGGCGCGCTCGCACGCGGCGATCCCGCTCGGTTGACGGAATCGATGGAATAGCCGCGAACGCGGCGAGGTCCACCCGCCCGAGCGATGCGTCGGTCATGGCCCCGAGGAACTCGCGGCCGCGTTCGCCGTGTCCTCGCGTCGCGCATTCACCGACAGGAGATCGGCGTGAAACACACTCGGCGGAGTCGCTGGCACTCGTGCATCTCGAGGGCGCTGGCCGGCAGTCTTCTCGTCCTCGGAGCCCCTCTGGCGCGCGCCGCCGACGCGGCGCCGCCGAAGCCGGTGGTGAACAAGTGGTCGGCGACGCTCTACGGCTTCGCCGAGCTCGACGCGATCCACGACTCGCTCCAGGGCCCGAACGATCTGATGGGGAACGCGGCGCTCCCCCGTAGCGGCACCTACGCCGCGACCCACGACCAGACGACGTTCAGCGTCCGGAACTCGCGGCTGGGCCTGCGGGTGGGCGCGCCGGACCTGGGTCCGCTGCGCGCCTCGGCGGTCGCGGAGATGGACTTCTTCGGCAATCAGCCGACGGTGAGCGAGGCGGCGTTCTTCAACAACCCCACCTTCCGGATCCGCCACTTCTATTTCAAGGTCGAGACGCCCATCGTCGACCTCACCGTCGGCCAGACCTGGGAGCTCTTCGGCTGGCAGGCCTACTTCGTCCCGGCGAGCGTGAACCTCCAGGGTCTGCCGGGGCAGGTCTACAGCCGCACCGCGCAGATCCGGGTCTCGCGGACCCTGGAGCTCTCCTCGGACGTGAACCTCGAGCTGGCGCTGGCCGCGCTCCGCCCGCCCCAGCGCGCCGGAGGCCTTCCCGATGGGCAAGCGGGAGTGAAGCTCAACCTCCCCTGGCGGAAGGCCTGGCGCACCGTCGGCGGAGCAACCAGCGCGCTGGACGCGATGTCCATCGGTGTCTCGGGGGCACTGCGCCGGTTCGCGGTGCCCGCCTTCGAGCCGAACGCGAAGACCGACGTCACCACCACCGGCTGGGGCGTCTCCGTGGACGTCCTCGTGCCGATCATCGCCGCGTCCAGCACCGGGCACGACAGCGCGCTCACCTTCACCGGCTCGTT
>DASXGF010000527.1:0-13960 GCA_036489275.1 Myxococcaceae bacterium
GTCCTCGACCGCTCCGACTGCGCCAGCGCCTCCGCCGGCGCCGGTTCCCCCGGCACCGGCGTCGGCAGCGCCCACGTCGGCTTCCCCGGCGTCTCCTGCCGGGTCCTCGACCGCTCCGGCTGCGCCGGGGACGGCTTCAGCGTCGTCCGCCTCCGGTGCGCCCTCTGCACCGACCCCCGCTCCGGCGCCGCCGGCGACTCCGGACAAGACGGGGGAGGGGGGATCATGAGCGCCGAGCTCGGCTTCGGCCTCTTCGCGCTGCTCCTGGTCGGCCTCCCCGCCCTCCGCGTGGTGACGAGCCACGACCTGGTGCACGCCATCCTCTGGCTCGCGACCACGCTCCTCGGAACGGCGGTGCTCTACGCTCTCCTCCATGCGCCGTTCCTCGCCGGGGTCCAGGTGCTGACCTACGTCGGCGGCGTCGTGACCCTCATGGTCTTCGGAGTGATGGTCACCCGGAAGCACGACGGGACCAACGTCACGGTCGGCGCCACCGGTCGACTCCGCGGGGCGGTCGCCGCGCTCGCCTTCTTCGGCGTCGTGGCGACCGCGATCTGCCGGACGGACCTCTCGTCGCTGGTTCCGGTCGAGACGCCGTCGACGCAGGACCTCGCGCTGTCCCTGCTCGATCGCTACCTCCTCGCCTTCGAGGTGGCCTCGGTGCTCCTCCTGGCGGCCATCGTGAGCGCGGTGGTGCTCGCCCGGCGCAGGGACCCGGCGCCGGAGTCGCCCACCGCTCCCGAGGCCGCGGCCCTCCGGGAAGGGAGCACGCCATGACCCTCCGCGCGCTCCTTCTGGTCGCCACCGCGCTCTTCAGCATCGGCATCTACGGCCTACTCACCCGGAAGCAAGCGGTGGCGCTCCTGCTCTCCATCGAGGTCATGGCCAACGCCGCGAACCTGGTCTTCGTCGTCTTCGCCCGCTACGGCGGGGCGCCGGGCCATCCGCTGGTCCTCTTCGCCCTGGCCATCACCGTGGCCGAGGTCGCGGTGGGCCTCGCACTGGTCCTCCTCCTCTATCGCCGGCACGGGGACACCCTGCTCGAGCTGGCCAGCGAGGCGAGGGGATGAGCCCCTCGGTCGTCCTCGCCCTGGTGACGCTGTTCGCGCCTCTGGCGGCGGCGCTCCTCTCGGTGATTCTCCCACCGCTCCGCCACCGCGGCGGTCCCGCGGCGGCGCTCGCCATCCTGGGGAGCCTGACGGCCACCGGCGCCGCGGCGCTCCTCGTGATGGAGGACGTGGCCGGACGCGCCATTCGCGCCACGGTTCCCTGGCTGGTGGTGCAGGGTCGCGGGCTCGGGCAGATCGGCGTGCGGCTCGACGCGGTCTCCATCCCGATGCTCGCGGTGGTGTGCCTCATCGCCCTCGCGGTGCAGGTCTATTCCATCGCCTACATGCACGGAGAGACCCGGCGGTCGTACGGCCGGTACTTCGCGTACCACGCGCTCTTCCTCTTCAGCATGAACCTCCTGGTGCTGGCGCCGGACCTGCTCCAGGCGTTCGCCGGGTGGGAGCTGGTCGGCCTGGTCAGCTACCTCCTCATCGGCTTCCACTTCGAGCGTCCGACCGCCGCCAGGGCCGCGGTGAAGGCGTTCTGGATGACGAAGCTCGCGGACATGGGCTTCCTGTTCGCGCTGCTCCTCCTCTACGCGCGCACCGGGGCCTTCTCCTGGGACGTCGCCCTCCGCCCCGAGGTGGCCGAGGCCACCGCGGCGCTGGTCTTCCTCGCGGTGATGGGGAAGTCGGCCCAGTTCCCGCTGCACGTCTGGCTCCCCGACGCGATGGAGGGCCCGACCCCGGTCTCGGCGCTCCTGCACGCGGCGACGATGGTCGCGGCCGGTGTCTACCTGGTCGTCCGGGCGGACCCGCTCTTCGCCCAGGCGCACTGGGTGCAGGGCGGGATGCTCTGGGTGGGGACGATCACCGCCGTCTTCGCCGCGCTGCTCGGCCTCGTTCAGACCGACATCAAGCGGGTGCTGGCGTACTCCACCTGCTCGCAGCTGGGCTTCATGGTCGCGGCGCTCGGTGCGGGCTCCGCCTTCGCCGGCTACTTCCACCTCGGCACCCACGCCTTCTTCAAGGCGCTCCTCTTCCTCGGAGCCGGTAGCGTCATCCACGCCGTCCACTCCAACGAGATGACCGACATGGGTGGCCTCGGTCGGCGGATGCCGCTCACCGCCCTGACCTTCACCGCCGGAGCCCTTTCGCTCTCGGGCGTCCCGCCGTTCGCCGGCTTCGCCTCGAAGGACGCCATCCTCACCGCGCTGGAGGGCAGGGCGGGGTGGATCCCCTGGGCGCTGCTCGTCGCCACGGCGTTCCTGACCGCCTTCTACATGGGGCGGGTGCTGGTGCTGACCTTCCTCGGCAAGCCCTCGACCGCGGCGGCCCACGCCCACGAGTCGCCCCTGGTGATGACCGGCCCGCTGCTCGCTCTCGCCATCCCCACCGTTGCCGGTGGCCTCCTCGGCCCATGGCTGGCCCGCGGCCTCGGCACGGAGATGCACCTCCATCTGGGGCTGACGCCGGTGATGGCCAGCCTCGCCGCGCTCGGCGGGCTGGGCCTCTCGATCGCCATTCACCTGAAGGGACGCGAGGCCCCGCTGGCCGGAACCATCGCCGCGCTCGACCGGGCGTCCCTCGTCGACCGCATCTGGGCCTTCGGCTACCGGAGCGTGCTCCTCCCGCTCGGGTCCCTCCTGCGCTGGGTGGACCGCTACCTCGTCGACGGGCTGATGAACGGGCTCGGCTACGGCACGCTCGAGGCGGGCCAGGCAGTGCGCCCGGTGCAGACCGGCCGGACGCGGGACTACGCGCTGGCGGTGGTCCTGGGCGCCATCCTGCTCCTGATGCTGGGGGCCTGGCGATGAGCCGGCATCTGCTCGCGTGGATGGTGGCCTCGCCCGCGGTCGCGGCGGTGGTCCTGTTGCTCGTGCCGTCGCGGATGCGTCAGCTCGTCCGCTGGGTGTCGCTCGCCGGAGCCGGCGGAGGGCTGGTGGCCGCCGTGCTCGCCGCGCTGGCCTGGGACCGGGGCGTGGGCGGCTTCCAGCTCGCGGAGCGCTACCCGCTGGTGCCGTCGATGGGCATCTCCTTCTCCCTGGCCGCCGACGGCTGGAGCATCGCGCTGGTGCTCCTCACCGGGATCATCATCGTCACCGGCGTGCTGGCGAGCTGGACGGTGGAGCGGCGAGACAAGGAGTTCTTCGTCCTGCTCCTCACCCTGGTGACCGGAGTCTTCGGCGTCTTCGTCAGCCAGGACCTGTTCGTCTTCTTCCTCTTCTACGAGATCGCCGTGCTGCCGATGTACCTCCTCATCGGCATCTGGGGGAGCAGCCACCGCGTCCCTCCCGCCGGGCCGTTCCGCTCCGCCTGGCGTCGATTCGCCGTGGGCAGCCGCGAGTACGCCGCGATGAAGCTCACGCTCATGTTACTGGTGGGGTCGGCGGCGATCCTGGTGGCCATCCTCGGGCTGTGGTCGCGCGCCGGGGCCCGGACCTTCGACCTGGGCGAGCTCGCGCTGGTGCCCTTCCCGCGCTCGACCCAGATGTGGGTCTTCCCGCTCCTCTGGCTGGGATTCGGGACTCTGGCTGGCGTCTTCCCCTTCCACACCTGGAGCCCGGACGGCCACGCCTCGGCACCGACCGCGGTCAGCATGCTGCACGCCGGGGTGCTGATGAAGCTCGGCGCGTTCGGCGTGATGCGGGTGGGCATGGTGCTCGCCCCCGAGGCCGCGGTGACCTGGGCGCCGGTGGTGGGGGCGGTGGCGGTCGTGAACGTCCTCTACGGCGCGCTGTGCGCCGCGGCCCAGGACGACCTCAAGTACATCGTCGCCTACTCGAGCGTGAGCCACATGGGCGTGGTGATGCTCGGGGCCGCGACCCTGACCCCGGTGGGCTGGAACGGGGCGGTGTTCCAGATGTTCGCTCACGGCATCATGACCGGGCTCTTCTTCGCCCTGGTCGGCCTGGTCTACGAGCGGGCCCACACCCGGGAACTCTCGAAGATGGGCGGGTTCGCCCACGCGATGCCGGCCATCGCCGCGTTCTTCACCCTCGGCGCGCTGTCTTCCCTCGGCCTCCCGGGCACCGCCGGCTTCGTCGCCGAGTTCCTGGTGTTCCTCGGCGCGGCCACGGGGCGGAGCGCCTGGTGGACGGTCCCTGCGGTGCTCGGCGCCTTCGTCACCGCGGTCTACGTGCTCCGCGCCTCGAAGATCATCTTCTGGGGTCCGCGCCCGGCGGGCAACCCGCCGCACCTCTCCGACCCGCGGCGGACCGAGTGGGCGGCGCCGGTGGTGCTCTGCGCCTGCCTGGTCGTCTTCGGCTTCTGGCCTCGGCTCCTCCTGGACGCGATCGACGCCACCACCTCGGGCTACCTGAATCGGGTGGCGCTGGTGGCGGAGGCGCTGCGGCGATGACCCCGTGGCTGGAGCTGCTCGGGCCGGCGCTGGCCGTCTTTGCCCTGGGCGCCGTGGTGCTGGGCGGTGACGCCTTGTTCCCGGGGCGGGGCAGGCTGTGGGGCTGGCTTTCGGTGACGCTGCTCGTGCTGCTGCTGGTCCTCTCGGCGGGAGCGAGCTCCGCCGGCATCGCGCCCCACCGGGTGTACGTCACCGGGCCGTGGTCGCTCTTCGTGCAGCGGGTGCTGGTCTGCGGCGCGATCCTGGCCATCCTCGGCTCGATGGACTGGCTCGAGTCGCGAGCGGGAGGCCGGCAGGCCGAATATCTGGCGCTGCTCCTCTTCAGCACTTCCGGAACGATGATGATCCCCGGAGCGCGGGACTGGGCGCTGCTGGTGGTCGCCTTCGAGCTGATGGGCATCCCGCTCTACGCCCTCGTCGCCTGGGCGAAGAACGACGGACCACCCGACCGTCCACGCCTCGCCGCGGAGGCGGGGCTGAAGCTCTTCGTCACCGGGACCGCCAGCTCCGCGCTGACCTTCTTCGGCCTCGCGCTGGTCGTCGGGCTGAGCGGGAGCACGCGGATCGACGCCCTCGCCGATCCCACGCACGCCCCGCTGGTGGCGGTCGGGATGCTGCTCATCGTCGCCGGCTTCGGCTTCAAGATCGGCGCGGTGCCGTTCCACTTCTGGATCCCCGACACCTACCAGGGCGCGCCCACCCCGTTCGTGGCCTACCTCTCCGTCGCTCCGAAGCTCGGGGGCATCGCGGCGCTGGCGGTGATCCTCCTGGGCGGGTGGTCGGCCGAGGCAACCTTCTGGGCTCCGGCGGTGGTGTTCCTCTCCGCGGCGAGCATGGTGGTGGGAAACCTCTTCGCCCTGAATCAGAGCGACGTGCGCCGGCTCCTCGGCTTCTCGGGCATCGCGCAGATGGGCTACGTGCTCATCGGCCTCGCGGCACACACCCGGGCAGGCTTGACGATGTCCCTGTTCTTCATGGCCACCTACCTCTTCACCAACCTCGGCGCGTTCCTGGTGCTGCACGCCGGCGCCGAGGCTTCGGGCGGCCACGCCATCCCGCAGCTCGCCGGCCTGTCGAGGCGAGCGCCGGCGCTCGGCGCGGCGCTGCTGGTGTTCCTGCTCTCGCTCGCCGGCATCCCGTTCGTCGCCGGGTTCTGGGCGAAGCTCTTCGTGCTGCTCGCCGGGTACCGCGCGGGGCTGGGGTGGCTGGTGGTGCTGGGCGTCGCGCTCGCGGTCTACGGGCTCTTCTACTACCTGAGCGTGGCGCGCTCGACGTTCATGGCCGACGGAGAGGGGAACGCCCCGGTGCCGACGCGGCTGCCGCTGCGGCTGGCGATCGGGGCGTGCCTGGTGGCCGTGGTGGGCCTGGGACTCTGGCCGAAGCCGCTGCTGGAGGCAGCGGACGTCGCCGCCGGGGATCTGCTGGCGGAGCCGGTCGCGCTCTCGACGCGACCATAGGCCGTCAGCTCCGAGCTTTCTCAGGGACCGGGGGTGGCGAGGCTCCCGAGCTGGATCGCGGTGATCTGCTGGTTGGTCACGGTGGCCGTGCCTGCGGAGTTCCGCTGGCAGGAGACCCGGACGTGCGCGTCACTCCCGCCGATGACCTTTGCCGCCGTGTGGAGCACCAGCGTGGCCGACCCGTTGCCATCGGTGAGCGTGCCGTCCGACCAGTCGAGGATGCTCCCCGACCCGCTCTGGGTGAACACGCAGGTCACCCCCGTCGCGCCGGCAGTGGCGTTGGTCAGCACCACCTTGGCGGTGACCAGGAACGAGCCGGGCGGTAGCGCGAGGCTCACCACGACCGTGAAGAAGTTGCTGATGGGCGGCACCGATGTGCCGGGGAGGCCGATCTGTGCGGTGAACCCGGCCGAGACGCCGCTCGCGCCAGGCGGCCCCTGAGCGCCGACTGGCCCCTGGGCGCCAGCGGGCCCGGCGGGGCCGGTCAGACCGATCGGGCCCGCAGGGCCGGAGGCACCGTCGGCGCCGGCAGGACCCGCGGGCCCCGTGAGGCCGATCGGCCCCGGAAGACCCATGGCGCCGGCCGGACCGGGAGGACCCGAGGGGCCGGCGAGACCGATCGGCCCTGCGGGCCCGGCAGGACCCATCGCTCCGGCAGGGCCTGTCTGCCCAGCCGGACCGGGAAGGCCCATCGCCCCAGCGGGACCGGCCGGACCCGCGGGACCCGTCGCACCGGCCGGACCGGTTGCACCCGCGGGCCCCGTGGCGCCCGTCGGGCCCGCCGGACCAGCGGGTCCAGCCGGTCCAGGCGGGCCGACCGCTCCGGCCCCGAGCCCCACGGCGACATCGAAGGCAGCCTTCACGCACTTCCCGCGGGACGGGGTGACGGTGAGCAGATAGGTCGCGGACGCCGGGTTCCTCGGCATCGCCGCGACGATGTCCGACGGTGACCAGGAGGCGATTGCGAGTCGCTGACCCCCGAGGGTCACCGTCCCGTTCCTCGACCCGAAGCCCGTGCCATGGATGAAGAGGTTCGCACCGTCCGCATCCGCGGTGAGGATCACCGGCCTATCAACGCGGTCCGACCCGTCGTGCCTCCACGGGTCGTTGTCCCGGCACTGTTCGCGATCTTCCCTGCCGTCGTTTCCGTTGCCCCTCTCGTTTCCGGCGCGCGCGCTCGGACTGAACGCGAGCACAGCGGCGAAGAGAGTCATGACTCCCCGATGTGATCTCATGCGCATTCCCCGGAGACCGGTCTGTCGATCGGCCAGTTCTCAGGGTCCCCGACAGGAGAAGACACATCGACGCGTGCGCGCCGCAATTGAGGCACGAAACACCCTGCGGTGTCCGCACCGGCTCAGGGCGAGCGTGGAGCAGGTTTCCCCAGCCTCCGACGAGCGAGATCTCCCACCGCGTCCGACGTGTTGAGCGCGCCCCTCGTGGGCTCGACTCCGCAGTTCAGCCCCCGAAGGTGTCGATGACGATGATGTCGTCGCGGAGAACTTCCTCGCTCAGCGCGTGGTGCTCCTCACCGTCCATGTCCGCGCGGAGGCGGCGGACGAACTCCTCGACCTGCTGGACGGTTTGGTCCACGTTCTGATCCAGCGCCAGGCGACTCAGCTCGCCGAGCGCCGCGCGCTGTGCCCGGTGCTCCTCGTCCATCGTCTCGACTCGCGCGGGGCCCCAGGCGTCGACGTCCTTCAGCAGCGGACGGAGCACCGTCTCCTCGTGGGAGAGGTGCCGGAGGAAGGCGTCCTGGAAGGTGCGGAGGCTCGCCCGGAGCCGTCGGACCGCGCCCGGGACTCGCCGCGTCATCTCTCCCAGGCACTCGTCGATCTCCTCCAGGAGGTTCCGGAGAATGGTGTGCTCGTCGAGGATGAGGCTGCGGACCTGACTCGTGCTCAGCTCCATGGTCGGTCCTCCGGGATTCGCAAACGCACCGCTTGCACTGCGGACCCCCACGGGTCCGCGCACTGGCAGAAGCATGCGAGAACCGTGCGCGGCGCGCGTCAGCGGACCAGGGCCTGGTCGAGGAACCGGAACACCTCTGGCTGCCACTGTTCCATGGCGAGGTAGAGGCCCCCGTGGCCGTCCTCTGGACTCGATCCGACGGCAGGATAGATGGCGATGACCGGAGCAGACCCGGCGCCGTCCCTCACTGCGCCGAGGGCGGTGCTCGGCTCGGTGCTGAAGTCATTGGCCCACTGCACCAGCATGATCGGGCACCGTGCCCGCCCCACGGCGTCGCGCAGGACGCGGCGGACCTCCTCGGACCGCCGCCACGAACCCGCGGCCGCGGCGAAGGTCACCGCCGCTCGAACGGAATCGTCCCGTGCCGCAGCCAGGAGCGTGAGCTGCCCGCCGAAAGAGTGCCCCATCAGGACCACGCGCGAGGCGTCGATCCCCCGGACCGATTTCAGAAAGGTGAGGGCGGCCATGACGTCCTCGAGCTGCTCCGTCTCCATCAGAGTGTCCTGGAGCCGCTGGCGCGCGTCCTTGCCGTGGGCCTTCTCCTCGGACACGAGAAGATCCTGCAGGAAGGGGGCGACGCCGGCCGACGGCCCCTGCCCCCGACGGAACGGGTAGAAGAACGCGTACCCCCTCCGGGTGAAAAGTGGGGCGAGCCTCGCGGCCGCCTCGGTGATCGGCATCCCCGCGGTCTCGTCCGCGGTTGCTCCCCCCGAGCCGTGGTTGAAGAGGACCGCGGGAACCGGGTCGTGGGCGGCCGGCGTCCACAACAGGCCGTGCAACCGCAGCGCCCCGCTGGTGAACTCCACGAGAGCGGGTGAATCCCCGGGCGAGGCCTTGGGTGGTGGCGTGGCTGCACAACCGGCGTCCACGAGGAGCAGCCCGAGCACGATCCACGCACGGCGATTCCCGGAGGATGCCGCACGTCGTGGGACACCGCCGCATCGCGCCATCGACCCCGGTCGCCACGCCCGCGCCGCATCGCCTGCGGCACGGGGACCCGAGCGGCGTGGTGCGCGCAGGCCTTGCGCCCCCGGCCCCTCCCCGGGCGGGCACGTCGCGTGCTTCCGCTCCGACCCATGAGCACGCCTCGCCTCCTCACGGTCGACGGGAACGAGGCGGTGGCCTCGGTCGCCCATCGGGTGTCCGAGACCATCGCCATCTACCCCATCACCCCGTCCTCCCCGATGGCCGAGCTGGCCGACGAGTGGTCCGCTCACGGGCGACAGAACCTCTGGGGCGTCGTCCCGCGGGTGGTCCAGCTCCAGTCCGAGGCGGGTGCCGCCGGTACGGTCCACGGGGCGCTCCAGGCCGGAGCCCTGACGACGACCTTCACGGCGTCGCAGGGTCTCCTGCTGATGATCCCCAACCTCTACAAGATCGCCGGTGAGCTCACCCCCTTCTGCATGCACGTGGCGGCACGGACCCTCGCCACGCACGCGCTGAGCATCTTCGGCGACCACTCGGACGTGATGGCCTGCAGGCAGATCGGGCTCGCCCTCCTGGCTTCGGGCTCGGTGCAGGAGGCGCACGACCTGGCGGCGGTGGCCCACGCTGCCACCTTGAGGTCACGGGTGCCGTTCCTCCACTTCTTCGACGGGTTCCGGACGTCGCACGAGGTGGGGAAGATCGCCGAGATCTCGAACGAGCAGCTCCTGGCGATGATGGACGAGGTGTCGATCGCCGCCCACCGCGCGCGTGCGCTCGACCCCGAGCGCCCGGTGCTTCGGGGCACCGCGCAGAACCCCGACGCGTACTTCCAGGCGCGCGAGGCGTGCAATCCGTTCCACGCCGCCTGTCCGGGAGTGGTGCAGGGAGAGATGGACCGCTTCGGCCAGCTCACGGGGCGGCGGTACCAGCTGGTGGACTACCACGGCCATCCCGAGGCCGACCGGGTGGTCGTGGCAATGGGGTCGGGCGCGGAGGTGGCGCACGAGACCGTCGACTGGCTCGTTGCCCGGGGAGAGAAGGTCGGCATCCTGAAGGTCCGCCTGTACCGCCCATTCCCGGCGCAGGCCTTCCTCGCCGCTGTGCCGCGCACGGTTCGAGCGCTGGCCGTCCTCGACCGGACCAAGGAGCCGGGTGCTCCGGGCGAGCCTCTGTACCTGGACGTGCTGACCACCCTCGCCGAGGCACACGCCCCAGGGCCGATGCCGGTGGTGGTGGGTGGGCGCTACGGGCTGTCCTCGAAGGAGTTCGACCCCGGCATGGTCCGGGCGATCTTCGAGAACCTGGGCCGCCCCGAGCCGAAGAACCACTTCACCATCGGCATCGTGGACGACGTGAGCCGCACCTCGCTGGAGTGGGAGCGAGGCTTCGAGATCGCCTTCCCCGGGCGCACCCAGGCGGTCTTTTACGGCCTCGGGTCCGACGGAACCGTCGGCGCCAACAAGGCGTCGATCAAGATCATCGGCGAGGAGACCGAGCACGCCGCGCAGGGCTACTTCGTCTACGACTCGAAGAAGTCCGGAGCGATGACCATCAGCCACCTGCGCTTCGGACCCGGGCCGATTCGCTCGTCCTACCTGGTCAAGCAGGCCGGCTTCGTGGGCGTCCACCAGTTCCAGCTCGTCGACCGGCTCGACGTGCTCGAGCTCGCCGCGCCCGGAGCCGTGGTGCTGATCAACGCCCCGCATGCCCCGGACGAGCTCTGGGACCAGCTGCCGCGCGAATTCCAGCAGACCGTCCTGGAGAAGCGGCTGCAGCTGCACGTCATCGACGCGGTGAAGGTCGCTCAGGCGGCGGGAATGGGTGGGAGGATCAACGCGGTGATGCAGGCCTGCTTCTTCGCGCTCTCGGGTGTGCTCCCCCGCGACGCGGCCATCGCGGAGATCAAGAAGTCGATCGAGAAGACCTACAAGAAGAAGGGCGCCGAGGTGGTCCGTCGCAACAACGCCGCGGTGGACGCGTCGCTCGCGGCGCTGTTTCCGGTCCCGGTGCCGGGTCGGATCACAGCGACCCGTGGACGCCCGCCGGTGGTCGCCCCGGAAGCGCCAGACTTCGTGCGCCGAGTGACCGCGGTGATGCTGGAGAACAAGGGAGATCTTCTCCCGGTGAGCGCCTTCCCCGTGGACGGCACCTGGCCCACGGCCACGGCGCGATGGGAGAAGCGCAACCTGGCGCTGGAGATCCCGGTCTGGGACGCGCCGCTCTGCATCCAGTGCAACAAGTGCGCGCTGGTCTGTCCCCACGCCGCCATCCGCACCAAGGTGTACGGCGAGGGCGCGGTGGCCATGGCCCCACATGGCTTCAAGAACGTCGCGTTCAAGGGACAGCAGGGGAGCGAGTACACCGTCCAGGTCGCGCCAGAGGACTGCACGGGCTGCGGGTTGTGCGTCGAGGTCTGCCCGGCGAAGGACAAGGCGAACCCACGCCACAAGGCGCTAGAGCTCGCGCCCCAGCCGCCGCTGCGCGAGCAGGAGCGGAAGGCGTTCGACTTCTTCCTCGAATTGCCCGAGGTGGACCGGACGACGTTGCGCCTCGACGTGAAGGGCTCGCAGCTCCTCCAGCCGCTGATGGAGTTCTCCGGAGCCTGCGCGGGCTGCGGCGAGACGCCGTACATCAAGATGCTGACCCAGCTCTTCGGCGACCGGCTGATCATCGCCAACGCCACCGGCTGCTCGTCGATCTACGGCGGGAACCTCCCGAGCACCCCGTATACGGTGAACCGCGAGGGGAGGGGACCGGCCTGGGCGAACTCGCTGTTCGAGGACAACGCCGAGTTCGGGTTCGGGATCCGCCTCGGCGCGGACTCGCTGCGGCACCTGGCGGAGGTGGTGCTGAAGCGGCATGCCCCGGTGCTCGGCGACGCCTTCGTCACCGAGCTGCTGGAGGCGGACCAGTCGACGGAAGGCGGCATCGCAGCGCAGCGGAAGCGGGTGGCCGAGCTGAAGGCCCGGCTGAAGCCGGACGGTCTCGAGGCCTGCAAGCTGCGAGGGCTGGCCGACCACCTGGTCAAGAAGAGCGTCTGGATTGTCGGGGGCGACGGCTGGGCCTACGACATCGGGTACGGAGGCCTGGATCACGTCCTCTCGACGGACGTCGACGTGAACATCCTCGTGCTCGACACCGAGGTGTACTCGAACACCGGCGGACAGCAGTCGAAGGCCACGCCGCTCGGCGCCGCCGCCAAGTTCGCCGCCGCCGGGAAGTCCATCGGGAAGAAGGACCTGGGGCTTCTGGCGATGGGCTACCGGACGGCCTACGTCGCGCAGGTCGCCTTCGGGGCCAAGGACGCCCAGACAGTCAGGGCGCTGCTGGAGGCGGAGAGCTACCGCGGTCCGTCACTGGTCATCGCCTACAGCCATTGCATCGCCCACGGCTACGACCTGGTGCACGGCCTCGAGCAACAGAAGCGGGCCGTGGACTCCGCGACCTGGCCGCTCTACCGGTTCGACCCCAGGCGGATCCCGGCGGGCCAGCCGCCGCTGGTGCTCGACTCCGGCCCGGGGAAACTCCCGGTGCGCGAGTACATGCGGCAGGAGGCCCGCTTCCGCATCACCGAGACCCTCGACCCGGAGCGCTACCGGCAGCTGCTGGGCTGGGCGCTACAGAACGTGACCCAGCGCTACGGCGTCTACGAGCAGCTCGCCAAGGTGGTGGTTCCTCAAGTCGCCGCCATCCCCGACGCCCGGCCGCCTCCCGCGGCCGCAGTGGAGTGAGCCCCGCATGGATCTCTCGGTCGACTATCTCGGACTGAAGCTCGCCCACCCGCTTTTGCCGGGCGCCTCGCCGCTGGCCGACGAGGTTGGCACGGCCCGGGCGCTGGAGGACGCCGGTGCGCCTGCCATCACTCTGCGCTCGCTCTTCGAGGAGCAGCTCACGCAGGAGCAGCTCTCGACGTTCATGGCCACCGAGCAGCACCGTGAGCTCTCCGCAGAGGCCTCCAGCCTCCTGCCCGAGCCCGCGGACTACCGGCTCGGTCCCGACGCCTATCTGGAGCAGATCCGGAAGATCCGCGGGGCGGTGAAGGTGCCGGTCATCGCCTCGCTGAACGGGACCACCCCGGGAGGATGGATCGACTTCGCCCGACTCATCGAGCAGGCGGGCGCCAGCGCGCTGGAGCTCAACCTGTACTCGGTGCCCACCGATCCGGCGCGCGACGGCGCGGCCGTGGAGAGGGACACGCTGGAGCTGGTGCGCACACTCAAGAGCCGGGTGGCCATTCCCGTCGCGGTGAAGCTCTCGCCCTTCTACACCTCGGTCTCGAGCATCGCCCGGGGGCTGGAGGAAGCAGGAGCCGACGGGCTTGTCCTCTTCAACCGCCTCTTCGAGCCGGACATCGACGTGGACGCGCTGGAGGTGAAGCGAGTGCTCCGGCTGTCGGACAGCTCGGAGCTTCCGCTCCGGCTCCGGTGGCTGGCGATCCTCTCCGCCCAGCGACGCATCCCGCTGGCGATCAGCGGCGGGGTCCACGAGGTGACCGACGTCGTGCGGGCGCTGATGGCCGGGGCGACCGTGGTGCAGGTGGTCTCGGCGTTGCTCCGGAATGGCCCCTCACGGCTGCTCTCGCTGCGCGCCGGCCTCGAGCGCTGGCTGGTGGAGCGGGAGTACACCTCGGTGCGGCAGCTCCGGGGGAGCATGAACCTCAAGGCCTGCCCCGATCCGTCCGCCTACCAGCGCGCGAACTACATCCACCTGTTGCACGGGTGGCGGGAGCATCCGGGGGTCCCATAGAGCCGGGTCTCTCTCCGGCAAGCTGGTTCGCGCGCCTGCGCACTCGCGGTGCCCTCCTCACTTCACCGGGCTCGCCGGCGGGGGCTTCCACTTCCCCTCGGCGATCTGGGGCTGTGGCCAGTACGCCCGCAGGAAGAGCGAGAACGGCGCCCCGGCGGGTGCAGGCAGCCAGTTCGACTCCTTGTCGGGACCAGGGGAATCGGACTGGACGTAGATCGTGAGAGAGCCGTCGGCCCCCAGCTCGAGAGTCTCGTTCTTGGTGCCCACCGAGTAGCGCTTCAGTGAGTTGGGCGCGAAGAAGTGATGCTCGTCGTACAGGGTCAGCGACCAGAACCCACCAACGGGGGGAACCTGTCCCCTGGGGAACGTGACCGTGTACCGGGCGTTGCCGCTCAGTCGGGCGCCGGTGGAGTCCAGGTCCAGGTAGAAGTACTTCGTCTCCTTCCCCT
>DASXGF010000565.1:0-4087 GCA_036489275.1 Myxococcaceae bacterium
TCCATCGTCCGAGCGCACCGCCATGAGCCCGACGATCGGAGTGCTGTTCGGCGTGGCGGTGGCGTATCTCCTGGTCCTGTTCGGAGTGGCCTACGCCACCGAGCGCGGGCTGGTCCCCGGCCGCCTCGTCCGCCACCCACTGACCTACGCGCTCTCCCTCGGCGTGTACGCGACGTCGTGGACGTACTCGGGGAGCGTCGGCTTCGCCCGGAGCCAGGGCTACGCCTTCCTCACCATCTATCTCGGGGTGACCCTGGCCTGTCTCCTGGTGCCCGTGCTCTGGGCGCCCGTGCTCCGCCTCTGCCGCGAGCACCAGCTCACCTCGCTGGCCGACCTCTTCGCCTTCCGTTTCCAGAGCCAGGCTGCCGGCGTGCTGGTGACGGTCTTCATGCTCGCCGGCAACCTCCCCTACCTCGCCCTGCAGATCCACGCGGTGACCGCCGGGTTCAAGGTCCTGGCCCAGGCCTCTCCGCCGAGCGGCATCGCCCTGATGTTCTGCGGGCTGGTCACGCTCTTCGCCCTGCTCTTCGGCGCCCGGCACGTCACCCCGCGCGAGCGGCACGCGGGCCTGGGGGTGGCCATCGCCTTCGAGTCGCTGGTGAAGCTGGTCGCGCTGCTCACCGTCGGCCTGGTCGCGGTGACCGGCGTCTTCGGCGGCCTCGGCGGGCTCAGCCGCTGGCTGGCCGAGAACCCCGGCGCGCTCGCCCGCGCCTACGGCCCCGTCCAGACCGGACCCTGGGCCACGCTGCTCCTCCTGTCCTTCGCCGCGGCCTTCCTGCTGCCCCGGCAGTTCCACATGGCCTTCACCGAGTCGCTCGACGGACGGGCGCTCCGGGTGGCGGCGTGGGCCTTCCCGCTCTTCCTCCTGCTCCTGAACCTCCCGGTGATGCCCCTGCTCTGGAGCGGCACGGTGCGCTTCCCGGAGGGGAACCCGGACAACCACGTCCTGGAGCTGGCGCGGAGCAGCGGGCATCCGCTGGTGGGCGCGCTGGCCTTCATCGGCGCCATCT
The DNA here is from genome assembly GCA_036489275.1 of Myxococcaceae bacterium. Classification (GTDB taxonomy): domain Bacteria; phylum Myxococcota; class Myxococcia; order Myxococcales; family Myxococcaceae; genus RPRB01. The sequence continues at coordinate 1,011 of DASXGF010000565.1, forward strand.
CGGCGGCGAGCAGCATGCTCATCGTCGACACGCTGGCCCTGGCGGCGATGTGCCTCAACCACCTGGTGCTGCCGCGCACCAACCTGGCGCGCTCCGGTGACCTCTATGCCGGGCTGCTCTGGGCGCGGCGGGCGCTGATCGTCACGGTGCTCGCCCTGGGCTACCTCTTCAGCCGGCTGCTCGCGACCCGGCAGGGACTGGTGGAGATCGGCCTCATCTCCTTCGTCGCGGTCGTCCAGGTCTTGCCCGGGGTGCTGGCGCTCCTCTTCTGGCGCGGCGCCACCCGCCAGGGCTTCCTGGTCGGGCTCTCGGCGGGCGTGGGGGTATGGGCGATGACGCTCTTCTTCCCCTTGCTCGCGCGCGGGCGGCTGCTCCCGCCGGCGTTCGACCTGGGCTGGCTGTTCGGCATCCACTCCGGGGCCGAGCCGTGGAGCGCCTCCACCTTCTGGTCACTGGCCCTCAACACCCTGCTCTTCGGCGGCGTCTCGCTCCTCACCCGCTCCACCGCGCGCGAGGAGGAGGCGGCGGTGGCCTGCACCCGCGGCGCCGCGCCCGGACCGTGGATGCTCGAGCCGTCCAGCGCCCAGGAGTTCCAGGAGCGCCTCGCGCCGCTCCTCGGAGAGGGCGTGGCCTCCACCGAGCTCACCCAGGCCCTCGCCGACCTGGACATGGTTCCTGGCGAGCGGCGACCGGCCCAGCTGGGCCGGCTGCGCGACCGGCTGCAGCGCAACCTCTCCGGCCTCATGGGCCCGCTCGTCGCCCGCTGGGTGGTGGACCGGAGCATCCGGGTCCATCACGGCAAGCGCGCGCCCTTGAGCGACCGCATCCGGGTGCTCGAGGAGGAGCTGCGCGCCAGCCGGGCGCAGCTCCAGGGCGCTCCGGCCGAGCTCGAGGCCTACCGCCGCTACCTGCGTCGCGTGCTGGAGGACCTTCCCCTCGGGGTGTGCGCGCTCGGACCCGACCGCGACGTCGTCATCTGGAACCGCGCGCTCGAGCACCAGAGCGGGCTGTCCGCCCACGACGCGGTGGGCGCGCGCCTCGACGGGCTCGCCGGGCCGCTCCCGGCCTCGGTCCTGGCGTTCGTCTCCGGGGCCGCCTCGCAGGAGGAGGTGCACCTCCAGATGGGCGCGAGCGAGCGCGCCTTCTCGCTGTCACGCAGCCAGGTGCGCGAGCCCGGCAGCACCGCTGGCGAGACCGCGGGCGTGGTGGTCCTGGTGGAGGACCTGACCGAGCGCAAGCTCCTCGCCTCCCAGGTGGCGCACCAGGACCGGCTCGCCTCGGTGGGGCGTCTCGCGGCGGGCGTCGCGCACGAGATCGGCAACCCGCTCACCGGCATCGCCTGCCTCGCCCAGAACCTGGCCCGCGAGCTCGCCGAGGCGGATCTGCGCGACCGGGTGGGGCTCATCCTCCGCGAGACTCAGCGCATCGACGCCATCGTCCGGGTGCTCCTCGGCTACAGCCATGCCGGGACCGTGGATGGCCTGAACCGCGACCCGGTGGACCTGCACGCGTGCGTGGGCGAGGCCATCACCCTCGTGCGCCTGTCCCGCGAGGCGAAGGGTGTTCCCTGCGAGAACGGCGTGCCGGAAGGCGTGCACGTCTCGGGTGACCGTCAGCGGTTGATCCAGGTCTTCGTCAACCTCGTGTCGAATGCGTGCGACGCGAGCCCGCCCGGCACACCCGTCACGGTCGGTGCGCTGTCAACGACACAAGGCGTCAAGGTCTTCGTTCAAGACCGTGGCACTGGAATGGACGAGTCGACCCGCGAACGGATGTTCGAACCTTTTTACACGACGAAGCCTCCAGGGCAGGGTACGGGTCTCGGGCTCCCGCTCGTGGCGGCGATCGTCCGCGAACACGGGGGCACACTCCGGGTCGACACCAGACCCGGCGCAGGAACGACGGTGGAGGTGGAGCTGCCGGGGGCAGAGGCTCCGGCAGGAACGGGGACGAGGGTGGCCGAGGCCCTCGGGGGAGCACGCGCATGAGTCGCATCCTGGTGGTCGAGGACGAGGACATCATCCGCTCCGAGCTGGCCCGGCTTCTGGCACGGACGGGCCACGACGTGCTCGAGGCGGGCTCGGTTCCCGAGGCGATGTCGGCGGGAGCCGCCGACGGGTTCGACCTGGTGATCGCCGATCTTCGGCTCCCCGGCGAGCTGGGGACGACGCTCATCGAAGCCTGCCGCCCGACACCGGTGCTGGTGATGACCAGCTACGCGACGGTGCGCGCGGCGGTGGAGGCGATGCAGAAGGGCGCGGCGGACTTCGTCGCCAAGCCGTTCGACCACGACGAGTTCCTGCTGGTGGTGGACCGGGTGCTCCGCCAGTCCCGACTGCAGCGGCAGAACGCGGCCCTCAAGCAGGACCTGGAGCGCAGCTACGCGGTGCACGGGATGGTGGGCAGCTGCTCGGCGATGCGCGAGGTGTTCGAGCGCGTCCGCAAGGTCGCGGCCACGGACGCCACCGTGCTCATCCTCGGCGAGTCGGGCACCGGCAAGGAGCTGGTGGCGCGCGCCGTCCACGACCAGAGCAGTCGGCGCGACGCGCCCATCATCGCCGTCAACTGCGCGAGCATCCCCGAGACGCTCATCGAGTCGGAGCTCTTCGGGCACGAGAAGGGCGCCTTCACCGGCGCGCACAAGGCGCACGCGGGCCTCGTCGAGGCGGCCGACGGCGGCACGCTCTTCCTCGACGAGATCGGCGAGCTCCCGCTGCCCGCGCAGGCCCGGCTCCTCCGCGTCCTCCAGGAAGGAGAGGTCAGGCGAGTCGGCGCCACCGGGAGCCGGCGAGTGAACGTGCGGCTCATGGCCGCGACCCACCGCGAGCTCCGGCAGATGGCGTACGACGGGCAGTTCCGCAACGACCTCTACTTCCGGCTGCGGGTAGTGGAGATCAGCCTGCCGGCACTCCGGGCGCGTGGTTCGGACGTGCTCGAGCTGGCGGACTTCCTGCTGTCGAAGCTCTGCCGCCGCCTCAACAAGCCGCAACTGGAGCTCACCTCCGAGGCGCGCGAGGCCATCTTCGGCCACCCCTGGCCGGGCAACGTGCGCGAGCTGGAGAACGCCATCGAGCGGG
>DASXGF010000592.1:0-11261 GCA_036489275.1 Myxococcaceae bacterium
CGACCCGGTCGGCACCTGGTCGGCCCCGAGGCCCTCGGAGCTCCCGCGCGGAACGTTGCTGGTCCCGCTCGCCCAGGCGAAGGCCGCGCTCGCCGCGCAGCTGCTCGAGCCGACCGCGCCGGATTCGCTCATCGCCTGGGGCACCTTCAACGCCGCCTTCCAGCAGCAGGAGTATGTCGAGCAGTACCTCCTCGAGCCGTGGGCCGAGGCGGAGCTGGCACGCGACGCCGGGCTGCGGGCGGCCTTCGAGGAGCGACTGCGGGACCCCGCCTTCGCCGAGGATGCCGACGCGCGGCGTCGCTTCTTCCTCCTCCGGCATCCCTCGTACGACCACCGCATCCGGCGGGCACCGGTGCTCCGGCTCGCCGCTCCCCTGGGGGCGCGAGCGCGCTAGTCCAGCTCGTGCGACGGGACCCCGGCGGAGGGGGCCTTCGCGCCCGAGCTGCGTGATCCCTCGGCCGGCCCGAAGAAGACCAGGACCTCGAGCGGTTCCCGGACGTCCAGGAACCGGTGCTCGAGCCGGGCCGGAACGAAGAGCACCGAGCCTGGCCCGACCTCCTGCGTGGTGTCGCCGGCGCGGAAGCGGCCGCGGCCCTGCATCACCACGTAGATCTCGTCCTCGTCATGGGGACTCTGGGGATCGGCGGCCCCCGCCTCGAGGACGTAGAGCCCCGCGCTGAGGTCCGGAACGCGGAGGAACTCGAGGTAACGGCGGTCCGCGGCCCGGCGCGCCGCCTCCAGCGCCTTCGCGGTGGTGAACAGCACCTCGCCCATCTCGCACCTCCCCGCCAGTCAGCCGAGCTCCACCTTCCGGAGCCGGAGCGCATTGGCGATGACCGAGACCGAGCTCAGCGACATCGCCGCGCTGGCCAGCATCGGGCTCAGGAGCCAGCCGAGGAAGGGATAGAGCACACCCGCAGCGACCGGTACACCGAGGAGGTTGTAGCCGAAGGCGAAGGCGAGGTTCTGGCGGATGTTCCGTACCGTGGCCCGACTGAGCCGGCGCGCGCGGACGACGCCGCGAAGGTCCCCGGAGACCAGCGTCACCCCCGCGCTCTGGATCGCCACGTCGGTCCCGGTCCCCATCGCGATGCCCACGTCGGCCCGGGCCAGCGCCGGCGCGTCGTTCACCCCGTCGCCGGCCATCGCCACGACATGGCCCGCCTTCTGGAGCTCGCCGACGAACGCGGCCTTGCCCTCGGGCAGCACCCCGGCGTGCACCTCGGCGATCCCGAGGCTCCGCGCCACGGCGCCGGCGGTCGTCGCGTGGTCCCCGGTGGCAATGACCACCCGCATTCCCTCGCTCGCGAGAGCGCCGATGGCCTGGCGAGCCGACTCCTTGATCGGATCCTCGATCGCCACCGCGCCGGCGAGCCGGCCGTCGACGGTGACGAAGGCCACCGTCCGTCCGCCGGCCCGCCACGAGGCCACGACGTCCAGGACCCCTCCGGTCTCCGCGCTCCCGGGCTCCCGGCCGACCTCCACGGTCAGTCCCTCGACCCGTCCGCGCACGCCGCGTCCGGCCTCGGCGTGGAACTCGGTCACCGGCCCCGGCTGGAGCCCGCGACTCGACGCGCCCTCGACGATGGCCGCAGCCAGCGGGTGCTCGCTCCCCGCCTCCACCGAGGCAGCCAGGCGGAGCACCTCGTCCTCCGTCGCCGGCGGAGCGGCGCTCACCTCCACCAGTGCCGGCTTGCCCTCGGTCAGCGTCCCCGTCTTGTCGACGACGAGGGTGTCGGCCTGCTCGAGCCGCTCGAGCGCCGCGGCGTTCCGGAACAGCACCCCCGCCTGCGCACCACGCCCGGTCCCCACCATCACCGCCATCGGGGTGGCCAGCCCGAGCGCGCAGGGGCAGGCGATGATCAGCACGGCCACCGCGTTCACCACCGCGTGCGCGAGGCGCGGCTCGGGGCCGACGACCCCCCACACCACCCCGGTCGCCAGCGCGACGAGCACCACCGCGGGGACGAAGATGGCCGAGACCCGGTCCGCCAGGCGCTGCACCGGCGCGCGGCTCCGCTGGGCCTCCCCCACCATCCTGACGATGGAGGAGAGCAAGGTCGCCGCACCCACCCGCTCGGCCCGCATCCGGACGCTGCCCTGCTGGTTCAGCGTGCCCCCGGTGAGCGCATCGCCCGGACCCTTCTCCACCGGAAGCGGCTCGCCGGTGAGCATCGACTCGTCCACGGTGGTGCGGCCGTCGAGCACCACGCCGTCGACCGGGACCTTCTCCCCGGGGCGAATCCGCAGCACGTCGCCGACCCGGACCTCGGCCAGCGGGACGTCGCGCTCGACGTCGCCCTCCACCCGTCGAGCGCTGGCTGGCTGGAGGCGCAGCAGAGCCCGGAGCGCGTTCCCGGTCGCCGCGCGGGCGCGGAGCTCGAGCACCTGTCCCACCAGCACCAGCGCCACGATGACCGCCGCCGGCTCGAAGTAGACGTTCACCCGTCCGTGGCTGCGGAACGTGTCCGGGAACCATCCCGGGAAGACGGTGACCGCCACGCTGAACGCGTAGGCCACGCCCACCCCGAGGCCGATGAGGGTGAACATGTTCGGGCTGCGGTTCCGCACCGATGCCGCCGCCCGTGCGAAGAACGGGGCGCCGGCCCAGAGGACGACCGGCGTCGCGAGCCCGAGCTCGAGCCAGTCGATCCACCCCGGCAGCCGCCACCCGACCATCTCGCCCATCGCGACGGCGAGGAGCGCGACGGTGAACGGCACCGAGAGCCACAGCCGGCGCTGCATGTCCTCGAGCTCGGGATTGACGGTCGCCTCGAGCGTGACGGTCCGCGGCTCGAGCGCCATGCCGCAGATCGGGCAGGCCCCCGGCGCGTCGCGGACGATATTCGGGTGCATCGGGCAGACCCACTGCACGGCGGTGGCGGGGGCCGGCTCCTTCGGCTCGAGCGCCATGCCGCACTGAGGACACGCGCCGGGACGATCCGACCGGACGTCCGGATCCATCGGGCAGATCCACGTCGCCGCCGCGTTCGGCGCCGACGATGTCCCGTGCTGCTGAGCGGCAGGTGCTCCTTGCCGGGACAGGTAGCGCTGCGGGTCCGCGGCGAAGCGCTCGCGGCACCCGGCGCGGCAGAACCCGTAGGTCTTCCCCGCGTACACGAAGGTCCCACCCTTCGGGTGCGCCGGGTCGACCGTCATCCCGCAGACCGGATCGCGATCGGTCGCCAGCGCCGCTTCAGTCGTGGCGCTCATGTTCACGCTCACGCAGCACCGCGCGAACTCTTACAGCGACCGCTCGCCGACCGCAGCCCCGAGGCGGTGCGAGCGACCGGCATCGGACCCAGCCACGCGTCGGCGGGATGGCAGCCTTCAGATGTCCTTCAGCACCGCCCGTGCGCACGCCAGCCCGGACGCCCCGAAGACGCCTCCACCCGGGTGCGTGCTCGCCCCGGTGAGGTACAGCCCGCTCACCGGCGTGCGGTACCGCGAGAGCGACGGCGTCGGCCGGAAGCCGAACATCTGGTCCAGCGACATCTCCAGATGCATCACGTTTCCGCGGAGCATCCCGAACCGTCGCTCGAGGTCGAGCGGGGACTGGACGTGCCGGTGGAGGATGTGCCCGCGCATGTTCGGTGCGAAGCGGAAGAGCTGCTCGAGGATCCGGTCCGCCTCGCGCTCGCGGACGTCGTCCCAGCTCTCGCCGTCGGCCAGCGCATAGGGGTGATACTGGCTCCAGATCGAGCAGACGTGCTTCCCCGCCGGCGCGAGCTCCGGGTCGGTGGCGGAGAATGTCATCACGACGAGCTGCGGCTCGGACGCGCTCCTCCCCAGGAGGTACTCGGCATGGGCCCGGCGCACCGTCCCCTCGGAGCGGGCGAGGAGCTGGAGCCCCCGGTGCCGGTCCAGCGGCGCTCCGGCCGGCTCGCCGACGTAATCGGGCAGCGCATCCGTCGCGCAGCGCACCGCCATCCCGAAGCCGTTGCCGACGCGCGCGGCCGCCACCTCCTCGCGCACCTCGGCCGGCAGGTCCCCGGGGTCGAGCAGCTCGAGCAGCGTGGTGTGGACGTGGGCGCCCGAGACCACCCGGTCGGCGGCGATGCGCTCCCCGCCGGCGAGCCTCACCCCGCGCACCTTCCCGCCGTCGACCTCGATTCGCTCCACGGCCGACCCGGTCCGCACAGTCCCGCCGTCGGCAGCGAGCCGGCTCGCCAGCGCCCGGGTGAGCATCCCCGAGCCGCCGCGCGGGTGCCACGCGCCGATCCGGTGCACCACCGCGTGCCAGCCCACGAATGGCGCCGACCCCCGCTCGTCCGGACCCGGGCCGGACTGCGCCGCGAGCCATAGCAGCGCCGCGCGCAGTGGCGGGGAGCGGAACCGCCGCTCGATGACGTCGCCGTAGCTCCGGAGGATCTCTTGAAGTCCAGCGCCAACCGGCTTCCGCGGACCGGGGACGGAGAAGAAGCGCCGTCCGACCGACATCGGCGTGGGCGCCTCCTGGAAGACGCGGAAGGTCGCCTCGGCGAGCGGGGTCCAGTCGCGCACGAAGCGGCGATAGGCCTCGGCGTCCTCGTCGCTCACTCGCGCGATGGAGGCGCAGGTCCGGTCGGCATCCCGGTAGAAGGCCAGGTGCGGCCCGTCGCCCGTCGGGTGGTACGCCCAGGGATCCATCTCCAGATAGACGAGCCCGTGCCGCGAGAGCTGCAGCTCCTCGACGATGGGCGTGGCGTGAATCAGGATGTGGGCCGAGCTGCCCACGTCGTGGAGGAACCCGGGGAACAGCTCCTCGGTGCAGACCGCGCCGCCGATCTGCAGGCTCCGCTCGAGCACCGTCACCCGGTGGCCGGCCTTGGCCAGGTAGCACGCGCAGACCAGCGCGTTGTGTCCCGAGCCCACCACCGCGACGTGCCGCGTCCGCGCCATCGACGGCCCGGACCCTAGGACAGCTTCCTCCGCGAGGCATCGGAGCCCCGGCCCATCCGCGTGGTCGGCTCGAGCTCGAGCCAGGCAGCGCGGCAGGAGAGACAGGCGACCTTCCGGCCCTCGGGGAAGGCTCGCTCGGTGACCACCTCCGTCGCCGGACCGTCGCCGGGCGGGCACTGCGGGCAGCGCGCGCCGGGCGGCTGCACCGGGTACGCGCGCTCGTAGGGCGGAAGCCGGAGCAGCTTGAACCACTCGACCACCATCTCCTCGGACAACTGGACGTGGAGGCCGTGCCGGTCGGACTCCACCAGCCCATGCCGTAGCGCGAGCCAGTACAGCCGCAGCGGCGCGAGGTGCCCGTGCATGCCGCGCTTGCGGAACTCGGCGCCGAGGCGCTTCACCATCGAGAGGAGCTCGGCCCGTTCCATCCGATGCTGAACATACGTTCAGACTCATGGTCGGGACAACCTCCGCGTCAGCTCCCGGGCCATCCGGGCAGCCGAGCCTCCCGCGGGCGCCCTCGGGGGCGGTGACTACCCTCGCCGCATGGGACGGCGACGAGTGAGCTGGAAGATGGTGGGAGCGGTCGCCATCGCGGGCCTGTGGCTCGGACGGCGGCTGGCCCGAGGCCGGTACGACCTCCGCGGCAAGGTGGTGCTGCTCACCGGGGGCTCGCGCGGGCTCGGGCTCAGTCTGGCCCGCGTCTTCGCAGGGCGGGGCGCACGGCTCGCCCTTCTCGCCCGCGACGAGGAGGAGCTCGGCCGCGCACGCGACGAGCTCCGGGCCGCCGGCGCCGAGGTGGAGATCTTCGCCTGCGACGTCCGGTTCCAGGACCAGGTGCAGCGGGTGGTGCGCGAGGTGGTCGAGCGGTTCGGACGCGTGGACGTGCTGGTGAACAACGCCGGCGTCATCCAGGTCGGGCCCGAGGAGACGATGCGCGTCTCCGACTACCAGGAGGCGATGGACACGCACTTCTTCGGTCCGCTCTTCCTGGTGCAGGCCGTCCTTCCCGGGATGCGCGAGCGCCGGCAGGGGCGGATCGTCAACATCAGCAGCGTGGGCGGGAAGGTGCCCACGCCGCACCTCCTCCCGTACGTGGCCAGCAAGTTCGCGCTGGTCGGCTGGAGCGAGGGCCTCCACGCCGAGCTCCGGAAGGACGGCATCGTCGTCACCACCGTCTGCCCGGGCCTCATGCGCACCGGCAGCCCGCGACACGTGGCGGTGAAGGGGCATCACCGGGCCGAGTACGCGTGGTTCAAGGTGCTCGACTCGCTTCCCTACGTCTCGATGAGCGCGGGGCAGGCCGCACGCGCCATCGTCCACGGCGTCGAGCAGGGCGAGCCCGAGCTCATCCTCACCGGTCGGGCCCGGACCGGCGCCCGCCTCCACGGGCTCGCGCCCGGACTGATGTCCGAGCTGCTGGCCGTGGGGACGCGTCTCCTTCCTCGCCCGCGTTCGCCGGAGGACTTCGAGCGCTGGTCCGGCGAGGAGTCGGAATCGCCGCTCACCCGGTCCTTCGTCACCGGGCTGACCCGGCGGGCCGAGGCGGAGAACAACGAGCTGCCGCCTCCGGCCTAGCCGTGACCCTGGCGGGGGGCTCCTGCCCCCGCCCGCCACGCCTCGCCGAACGCGCCGCTCGCCACGTACCTCGGGAAGGTGAGCCACTGCTCGGCGAAGAAGCGGGCGACGACGTCTCCCGGTCCGCGGAAGGGCGCCGGCGGGTTCCGCTCCAGCCGGTGGGTGCGGCCCTGCAGCATCATCACCCCGCCCATCGCCGCGAGGCCGGCGAGCGCGAGCCAGCCGCTGACGAACGGACCCATCACCACACCGATCGTTCCCACCTGGAAGACCGGGGCAGTCACCGCGTGCACCATCAGATTCCGGCGGTCACGGTGTCCCGCCGGGTAGCGTGACCACTGCCACGCGAGAAGAGAGCCCCCACGGTCGTCGGTCATGCTGCGCGGACCTCCGGCAGCAGCCTGGCACATCCCGGGCCGCCCGGACCCGTCAGCCCGGCGTTCCGACGTCCACCGAACGTGTTGCCACCGGTTGGCGGGCGCGCTTCTTTCGGCGGGTCCGCACCCCGTCGGCGATCCGCACCAGGAACAGCACGCCGAGGATGGCCGCCCAGGTCATCGGCACCCGGACGTCCGACTTCACCCGCCAGGTGAAGTGCACCACCGCGAGCACCCCGGCGGCGTAGGCCAGCCGGTGCAGCGCCTTCCAGCGGTTGAACCCGAGACGGCGGACCGAGGCGTCGGTGCTGGTCCAGGCGAGGGGCAGCAGGCAGAGGAACGCCAGGAAGCCCACGATCATGAACTTCCGCTGCGTCACGTCTCCCCAGAGCACCGCCCAGTCGAGCTGCTGGTCGATCCCGACGTAGGTGAGCAGATGCAACGACGCATAGAAGAAGGCAAAGAGCCCGAGCATCCGCCGCACGCGGAGCGGCCACGTCCACCCGGTGAGGATCTTCAGCGGCGTGGAGGCCAGCGAGGCCATCAGCAGCACGAGCGCCAGGTAGCCGAGCTGATTCAGCCCGACGGCAATCGCGTCCGCGCCCAGGGTGCCGTGCGCCGCGCGCCAGAGCAGCACCGCCAGCGGCACGAGCGCCCCGACGAAGAGCCCCGGCTTGAGCCACGGAAGAGGTGGGCGGCGCGGCGCCATCGGTCAGTAGAGGGTCTTCGGATCCAGGCCGGCGTAGAGCTTTGCGACCTCGTCGCCATAGCCGTTGAAGGGAAGGGTCTTGCGCCGCTCGAACTCGCCGATGCGCCGCTCGGTGCCCTGGCTCCACCGCGGGTGTGAGACCGCCGGGTTCACGTTGGCGTAGAAGCCGTACTCGCTCGGCCCCTCGATCGACCAGGTGGTGGGCGGCTGCTTCTCCACGAAGCTGATCTTCACGATGCTCTTGATGCCCTTGAATCCGTACTTCCAGGGCACCACCAGGCGCAGCGGCGCTCCGTTCTGGTTGGGCAGCGCCTTTCCGTAGAGTCCCGCGACGAGGAGGGTCAGCGGCTGGGTCGCCTCGTCCATGCGCAGGCCTTCGACGTACGGCCACTCGAGGATGTGCGAGCGCTGCAGTGGCATCTGCTTCGGATCGAGCAGGGTCTGGAAGGCGACGTACTTCGCCGAGCCGAGCGGCTCGACCCGCTGGATGAAGTCCCCGAGCGGGAACCCCAGCCACGGAATGACCATGCTCCACGCCTCCACGCAGCGCATGCGGTAGATGCGCTCCTCGAGCGGGAACCACTTCAGCAACTGGTCGATGTCGATGGTGAGCGGCTTCTTGACCAGACCGTCCACAGTCACCGTCCAGGGACGGGTCTGGAGGGTGCCGGAGTTCGACGCGGGGTCGGTCTTGTCGGTCCCGAACTCGTAGAAGTTGTTGTAGTGGGTGATGTCCTCGAACCGGGTCGGCTTCTCGTCGGTGCTGTAGCGGCCGAGGATTTTCGGCGGCTGCGGCTCGGGCGCCGGCGTCGCCTTGCCTCCCGTGCGGGAGAGGCCCGGCCCGCCCTCGGTCAGCGCGACCAGGCCAGTCCCGGCCGCAGCGGCGGTGAGCACTCCGAGGCCGGCGTTCCTCAGAAATTCCCGGCGGCGCAGGTAGACCGGCTCGGGCGTGACGTCGCGAGAAGGAGGTTCGGGGGTCTCGGGCTTGGACATCGGAGGCTCCTCCCCGGTGAGACGTGCCAGGGCACCCCTGGGTTACAACCGAAGCAACCCGGATGCCACTCCCGGCCCCGCCCTTGACGGATCGGGGGCTGGCGGGGGGAACTGGGCGGCGCCCCACAGGCCGAGGGGAGCTCGGGGGGTCCCCCATGACGAGACACCTGACCATCGCCGCGCTGTTCGTTCTCAGCCTCACCGCGTGCAAGGACGAACCGGGGAACCAGCCACCCCTCCCCTTCATCTCCGATCCGCTGCGTGCGGATGCCGGCTGCGACTGGACGCAATGGGGCCAGAACTGGGCGCACACCGGACAGTCCTGCGCTGCGGCCCAGGGCTTCGGAACCGTCCTGGGAACGGTGGTCTTCGACCCCTTCGTGCCCCAGGAGGTCGAGGAGGCGGCCGGTCTCTTCGGGCGCGACGACCTGTTCGTCCACTACGCGTCCCCGCTCATCGTCGGCGACGACCTCTACGTCGCCGTGAAGTCCGGCGCCTACGTGAACTGCAACCCTGCGGGCTCCGGAAACCCGGCTCCTTGCGGGTTCGACGCGTGGAACCAGCAGACCTGGACGGTGAAGCACCTGTCCTGGGTCTCCGGCGTGCTGACCCCGCAGCAGTCCTTCGCCAGCAGCTGGAAGCCGCCGCCCTGGCAGGTGGTGCAGGGCTGGGAGCCGGTGTTCCAGCACGCGGTGCACGACCAGGTGGTCTGGGTTCCAGGCGCCGAGGGAACGGTGATCCGGCTCGACCGCCAGCTCGGGAGCGCGCAGGCCGTCAATCCCTTCACCACTGCGAACTCGAACCGCTTCGTCACCGGTCCTCTGGTGATCGACTACGACGGGACGCTTCTCTACAACGTCATCGAGCTCGATCCGCTCCTTCCCACGACGGGTGACGCGCAGGGCTGGCTGGTCCGGGTCCCACCGACGGGCGCATCGACCATGGTGCGGTACCAGACCCTCGTGACCGGAGCCCCCGCTTCCGGCGACCAGTGTCCCTTTTCCTTCGCCGACGGGCACATCCCGGGTCCGTATCCGGCCACCGTTCCGGTCCCCACCGGTTCCTGTGGCTCGCAGCGCCCCGGCTTCAACTCCGGCCCCTCCATCGGCCCCGGCGGAATCATCTTCGTCGTGAGCCGCGCGCACTACGCGCAGAACGACTCGTCCATCGTCGCCCTCAACCCCGATCTGACCCTGAGGTGGACGTTCCGGATGCGGGAGATCCTCGACGACGGCTGCAACGTCCTCGCCACCAGCTGCCGCGCGGGCGCTCCGACGGGCGTGGACCCCTCCACCGGGCTGAAGCCCAGCGTCTGGGTGAACGACCAGGCCTCCTCGGTCCCGGTCGCGCTGCCCGACGGCGCGGTGCTCTACGGAGGGCTGACCACGTACAACGGAGGCCGCGGCCATCTGATGAAGGTGTCGCCCGACGGCAAGCTGATGGGCACCTACGACTTCGGCTGGGACGTCACCCCGGCGGTCTGGGTGCACGCCGGCACGTACTCGATCATCACGAAGGACAACCACTACTTCCGGCCGCCGAACGGCGAGGGCCCGTACGACATCACCCAGCTGTCGCGAGATCTGAAGCCGGAGTGGAAGTACACCTCCACCGAGACTCGCAGCTGCACCACCGAGGCGGACGGGGGAATCACCTGCGTCTCCGACCACCCGGACGGGTTCGAGTGGTGCATCAACGCGCCGGCGGTGGCACCGGATGGGACGGTCTACGGCAACAGCGAGGACGGGCGGGTCTACTCGATCCGGCAGGGCGGGCAGCTCATCGAGCAGCGCTTCCTCCTCCAGTCGCTCGGCGCGGCGTACACGCCGATCGCCGTCGACTCGAAGGGCCGCGTCTACTCGATGAACGGCGGCGTCATGACCGTCGTCGGGCAGTAGCTCACGACGCTCGTCGCCAGTCCGGGTCGGAACCGCGACTCAGGGGAACTCGGCCTCGAGCCGCTCGGCCGTGACGTAGTGGGGAGCGATGTCCACCGGCACCTTCCCGAGCCTCGACAGCACGCGCTGGGTCTCCGGCCGGTTCAGCACCAGCCGGTCGAGGAGCGCCTTCGCCCGTGCCTTGTCCCCGGTCGCCTCGATGGTGAGCAGCTCGCGCGCGAGCGACTCGATCGCCGGCCCGAACTTCTCCTGCACCAGGGTGAAGCGCCCGTCCGGGGCCACCTTGAACGCGCCCGCGTCGAGGAGCCAGTTCAGCTGGACCGCCGTGCCCTTCCCGTGCGCCTCGTTCAGCCCGAAGCGGATCGACCGGAACATCCCCGCGAGGAAGGTGGAGCCGAGCGCCTTCCCTATCTCGGCCGGGAGCTCTCCCTGGGCGACGAGGCGCTGCATCGCCCAGATGCCCACCACGTCCGCCTTGCACTCCTCGATCGTTCCCGAGAGCTCCTGGATCTCGGCCCGGGGCGTGGTCTCCCGCCCGTTGATCACGATGCGCTGCGGACCGATGCCGTGCATCAGCTCGTGCATGAGGATCTGGGTGAAGAAGGGGTCGAACTGGACCGACTTCAAGAGCTCCGTCCCGATGGCGATCTTCGCGATGGGCACCAGCGTCTTCTGGAACTTCGCCAGGTCCATGTTGCGGAGGAGGATCCGCTTGCTCCCGTGCGCCGCGACCGTCTTCTCGTCGTTGGGCAAGTTGTAGGCCGCGCTCTGCACGCCGCGGTTTCCGTCGCCCGAGGCGAAGATGCTGTTCACCACCCGGATCGG
>DASXGF010000626.1:0-4170 GCA_036489275.1 Myxococcaceae bacterium
CCTCGGGGGCCGCCGGCTCCTCCACCCCGTCCGCCCGGGAGTGCGCCTCCGACCCGAGCCGCTCCACGTGGCGCCGCATCTGCGCCGCCCGCGCCGAGTGTCCGGTCGACTCGTAGATCCGCGCGGCCTGCTCCAGCAGCGCTCCGGCTCGGGCGAGGTCTCCCTCTCGCTCAGCCGCCTGCGCCGACTGCAGCAGCTCGCGCGGGTTCACGCCATCTCGAGCAGGAGCGACTCGGGGTGCTCGAGCAGCTGCACCAGCGCTCCGACCGCCTCCGCTGCCACCAGTCCGTCGATGACCCGGTGGTCGAAGGACAGCGAGACGTTCATCATCTCGCGAATCACGATCTCGTCGTCCTCGGTCACCACCGGGCGCTTCCGGATCCGGTGAATGCCGAGGATCGCCACCTCGGGGTAGTTGATGATCGGCATGGCGAACAGCCCGCCGTTGGTCCCGAGGGAGGTGATGGTGAAGGTGCCGCCGCTGAGCTCGTCCAGCTTCAGCGTCCTGTCGCGGGCGCCGGCTGCGAGGCGGGAGATCTCCTCGGCCAGCTGACGGATGGTGAGCCGGTCCACGTCCTTCACCACCGGGACCGTCAGGCCCTCGTCGGTCGCGGCGGCGATCCCGAAGTGGAACGAGCCGCGCTGCACCAGCTCCTGCGCCGCATCGTCGAAGTTGGCGTTCAGCGAGGGGTACTTCCGGAACACCGGCACCAGCGCCTTGCAGACGAAGGGCAGGAACGAGACCTTGAGCGTGTCGCCCGCCTCGGCGAGCTGGGCGTTCAGCCGCTTGCGGAGCCCGACCAGCTCGGTGACATCGACCTCCTCGACGAAGAGCGAGTGCGGCGCGGTGAACTTCGACCGCACCATCTTCTCGGCGATCTTCCGGCGCAGCCCGCGAATGGGGATCCGCTGATCTGCGCCCGCCGACGGCAGCGGGACCAGCTTCGCCCGTGGAGGCGCCTGCGCCGGCTCGGCCCGACCGACGTCCAGCGCCGCCTGCACGTCCGCCTTCAGCACCCTGCCCTGTGGCCCGGTGCCGGAGATGGCCGCGAGGTCGAGGCCGTGCTCCCTGGCCATCCGGCGGGTCACCGGCGTGGCGAGCACCTTCGCCGAGGACTCCACCGCGCGGGCCTGGGCCGGAGGAGCGCTCGCGGCGATGGCCGCCGCCCCCGGCGAGTGGGCCACCTCGACCGGCGCGGCCGCCCCACCCTGGACGTCCAGGGTCAGGAGGATGTGGTGGACCTTGGCGATCTCCCCTTCCTTGCCATGGAGCGAGACCACCTTCCCCGCCCGCGGCGCCGGCACGGTGACCGTGGCCTTGTCGGTCATCAGCTCGACGACACCCTGGTCCTCCTCGACCGTGTCACCGGGCTTCACCAGCCACTTGACGATCTCGCCCTCGACGACGCCTTCCCCGAGGTCCGGAAGCTTGAACTCGAACGTGGCCACGCGCTGTCAGCTCCTCGCAGGGTCGCGCTCAGGCGTGCCGCCCCTGCTCCATGAGACCCTTCATGAAGAACTCGGCCGCGCGATAGCTGCTGCGGACCAGAGGACCCGAGGCGACGTACAGGAATCCCATCTCCTCCGCCAGCTCCCTGTACCGGTCGAAGTCGGCGGGCGGAACGAACCGCGCCACCCGGAGGTGGTACTGCGACGGCTGCAGGTATTGCCCGAGGGTCAGCACGTCCACCCCGGCCGCGCGCAGGTCGCGGAAGGTCTGGACCAGCTCCTCCTCGGTCTCGCCCAGCCCCACCATGATCGAGCTCTTGGTGTAGAGCTGCTGCGGGCGGTCCTTGAGGTAGCGCAGGACGCGCAGACTCTGGCGGTAGGCCGCCCGCCGGTCGCGCACGGTGGGCGTGAGCCGTTCCACCGTCTCGATGTTGTGCGCCACCACGTGCGGCCGCGCCTCGGCCACGGTGTCCAGGTCGCGCTCCACGCCCTTGAAGTCCGGGATGAGGACCTCGACCGTCGTCCGGGGGCTCTCCCGGCGCAGCGCGCTGATGGCCGCGGCGAAGTGGCTGGCCCCGCCGTCGGGCCGGTCGTCGCGGTTGACGCTGGTGACGACGATGTACTCGAGCGCGAGCTCCCGCACTGCCCGGGCGAGGTTCTCCGGCTCCTCGGGGTCGAGCGGCGGGGGCGCCCCGACCTTCACGTGACAGAAGCGGCAGGCCCGGGTGCAGACCTCGCCCATGAGCATGACGGTCGCGGTGCCCCCGCCCCAGCACTCGGCGATGTTGGGGCAGCGGGCCTCCTCGCAGACCGTCGCCAGGCCCGTCTTCCGGACGATGTCCCGGACCCGCTCGTACTCCCGTCCGTGCGGCATCCGGACCTTCAGCCACTCGGGCTTCCGGGTGCTCTCGGCGATCTGGGGTAAGGCGAATCGGTCGGGCGTGGCCATGACGGACCCTTCCCGATTAACGGCGGGGCCGGGCGGGGGTCAAGAATGGACCCCCGGTCAGACGTCTTTTCCGCCGTCCCCGGGTCAGATGTGAATCGGCGTCCCGAGGGCGGCCTCCGCGCCCTCCTTGACGATCTCCGAGAGCGTCGGGTGGGCGTGGATGGTCCGGCCCAGCTCCTCGGTGGTGATCTCCATCCGCAGCGCGACGCAGGCCTCGGCGAGGAGCTCGGTGGCGTGCGGCCCGACCATGTGGACGCCCAGCACCTCGTCGTACTTCTTGTCGCTCACCACCTTGATCATCCCGATCCCCTCGTCGGAGATCTTCGCCTTGAGGACGGCGCTGAAGGGGAAGACGCCGGTCTTCACCTCGTAGCCCCGCTCCTTGGCCTTCTTCTCGGTGAGCCCGACCGAGGCCACCTCCGGATAGCAGTAGGTCGCGGACGGCGTGAGGTCGTAGTTGATGGGGTGCACTTCCTTCCCGGCGATGTGCTCCACCGCCAAGACGCCCTCCGCCGAGGCCATGTGGGCCAGCATCGGGCCGGGAATCACGTCCCCGATGGCGTAGACCTGCGGCTCGGTGGTGCGGGTGAGCTCGTCGACCGGGACGAAGCCGCCCCGATCCAGCTTGATGCTGGTGTTCTCCAGGCCCAGCCCGTCGGTCACCGGGCTCCGCCCCACGGCGGAGAGGAGGATCGACGCCTCCAGGGTCTTGCTCCCCGAGGGCGTGTCCATGGTCACCTTCACGCCCTTCCCTCCCGGCTCCACCTTCGTCACCCGGGCGGAGAGCTCGTAGCCGATCTTCCGGCGCCGGAAGTACCGCTCCAGCTCCTTGCTCGCGTCCTCGTCCTCGATCGGGAGCAGGTGCGGCAGGAACTCGAGGATGGTGACCTCGCTCCCCACGTGGTTGAAGATCGAGGCGAACTCGCAGCCCACCGCGCCGGCGCCGAGCACCAGGACGCTCTTGGGGATCTCCTTGATCTCCAGGATCGAGTCGGAGTTGTAGACGAGCTTGTGGTCGACGGTGACGTTGGGAAGCGACTTGGGGATCGAGCCGGTGGCGATGACGACGTTCTTCGTCTCCAGCACCTGCTTCCCCCCGCCCTCGCTGAGCGTGACCTCGACCTTCCCCTTGCCGGCGATTCGCCCGTGGCCCTTCACCACCTGGACCTTGTTCTTCTTCATCAGGTAGTCGATGCCGTTGGCGCCGCCGGTCACCACCTTGGCCTTGTGCTCCATGGCCGCAGGCCAGTTGATGGTCGGAGACTCGAGGTCGATGCCGAACTCGGCGGCCTGCTGGATGTGCGAGAAGAGCTCGGCGGTCCAGAGGAGGGCCTTCGTGGGAATGCACCCCCGGTGAAGACAGGTTCCGCCCAGGCGCTTGTCGCGCTCGACGATGGCCGTCTTCAGGCCCAGCTGCCCGGCGCGGATCGCGGCCACGTACCCCCCGGGTCCCGAGCCGATGATCACCACGTCCAGAATGTCAGCCACGTTCGTCCAGCCTCCTTGCACCGGGTGGGTGCGCGGCGGCATTAACCCTCCGATTCCACCCGATCAAGCACCAACCGTCATGGGACAGATGCGTCCGTTGCTCACGACTCCCCCCACGCGCTCCGGCGGTCCGCGCCGCTTCCCGCTCCGCACGCTGTTATTGATGGTTCTGGCGCTGATCGTCTTCGCGCGGATGTGGTGGATCACCCATCGGGCCTCGGCGCCCCGGGCTCCCCCCTCGGTCACCGGCCCCCAGCTGCCTCACCCGCCGATCCCCGTGCGTC
>DASXGF010000656.1:0-7077 GCA_036489275.1 Myxococcaceae bacterium
CAGGAAGGTGTGGAACACCAGGCAGGCCTTCGAGTTGGCGCTGTTGGTGGCGTCCGGGTCGTTGGGTGCCGTCGGGGCGAGCGCGCCGGCCGCGAGACCGGTGGGGCAGTCGAGCGGCTTCGCCGCCGTCGGATCGCCCCAGGCCAGGAGGATGGCCGCCGCGAGCGCCGAGTTGGTGTTGGCGGGAATGGCCCCTCCCTGGCTGAGCGCCGCCAGGTACTGCACGAACGGGCCCGCGACGGTCATGACGTGGTCCGTCTGCAGCGCCTGCATGTCGGCCAGGGTCACCTTCGCGCCACCGTCCAGCTTGGCGCTCAGCACGCTCTGGATGCGGTAGATGCGGTAGCCCTGATCGTCCCACTCGAAGCTGAGGTAGGGCACGCCGTTCGGGTTGGTCCCGTATGGGTCGTTGTCCGCGGAGACACCGAGCGGGTCGGCGTTTGCCGTGGCCAGGAAGCCCTTGTCCGAGCCGATGGCCCTGGGGAGCTTGTCGTTCGGGACGCAGGCCATTCCGCCGTCCGGCCCGGTGCCCCACTCGAAGTTGCCGCTCGTGCCGTCCATCGGCACGACCGGGTACGGGTAGACCGCCTTGGTCGCCGGGAACGACGAGAACCGCACCGGCACGCAGTTGTGCGGGACGTAGCCGATCTTCCCGGTGTCGTCGGCGAGGACGAAGTTCTGCGCGCCGGTGAAGTAGCCCGTGTAGAAGCCGCCGTCCGGCGCCGGGTCACCCTCGAGCGCCAGGCGTGCGTCGTCCACGCTGGCCGCGTTGTTCAGGCGGAAGAAGGCCCGGATGTCGTCGGTCTGGTACTCCTGACCATTCCAGCGCGCGGTGACCGCCGTTCCCGAGGTCGCGTCGAGCGAGACGACCGGACCGTGCGGCGGCGCCACCAGCACCGGCGTGGGATTGGCGAGCGAGGCGAGGCCGGCGGCGGTGCGGAACTTGTAGGTCTGCGGCACGACGATGAACGGCACCGTGTTGCCCTTGAAGCTGATGCCGACTGGCGTCTGGCCCTGGAAGACCAGGTGCTCGACGTACAGGTCGGTGACGTCGTAGCCCACCACCGTCACGCCCCAGCCCACGTGCGTGCCGCGGCCGATGAGCGTCGCCGGGACCCCGGGAAAGATGGCGCCCTGCACGTTCAGCGAGTCCTCGGACCCGATGATGTGCGAGAGGTGGAAGTTGGACGGGTACTGGAGCGAGAGGTGCGGATCGTTCGCCACGAAGGCCTGGCCGTTGTCGGTGTGGTTCCCGTCGACCACCCAGTTGTTGGAGCCGGCCGGGTTGCCCATCACCGCACGGAGGTCGCGGAGGGCGTCGAGCGTCTTGGCCGCTCCGGCCAGCGCGCTCCCGGCCCCGCGGAGCGAGTCGAGGATCGGCTGTGAGGCCACGAGGTTCGGCGCGTTCGGCGCGCCGGTGCCCGAGAGAGTGAACGACTCGATGGGCGACTTGGCCTGGATCCACAGGCCGATGGTGAGCTGGCCCGGGTCCTGCGCGGTGCCGCCGGCGATGAGCGCGGCCCACGTCTGGGCCCACCTCCCGTAGTCGCCCTCCTGCTCCGCCGTCTCGGACAGCTGGAACTGGAAGAGCCGGGCGACGGCGAGGGTGTCCACGTCGGTCCAGTCCGGCAGGTCGTCCTGCTTCGTGGGGTCGATGACGTAGAGCAGCTGCTTGTAGGCCGCGGGGAGGTTCGCTGGGTTGCTCCGGAGCGTGCCGATGAAGCTGTTGACGCCGACGGTGTACGCGGCGAGCGGCCCGGCGATCAGCGTGTCGCCCTTCACGTGGTCGTAGAGGGCCTGGGGGAGCGCTTTCCCGTCGCGCGTGGTGAAGAAGGTGCGGATCGCCTGGTCCTGCGAGAGCGCCGCGTCTCCCACGAGCTCGGAGACCTTGCCCTCGGCGGCGCGCCGGAAGAAGTCCATCTGGAACAGACGGTCACGGGCGTGGATGAAGCCGAGCACCCGGTAGCAATCCACCGTCTTGATGCAGTTGATGGTCGGGATGTCCCGCGAGTCGTAGGTCACCGCCACCTGCTGGGTGAGGCCCGGGATGCCGCCGACTGCGGTGCTCGGCTTCGTGATGGTGATGGTCACCACCTGCTTCTGCTCCGACGCTTCGCTGATCGACGCGGTGAGGGTCGCCGTGGTGGCGCTCGGGTCGAAGGTCGACGGCGCGAGGTAGAAGATCGTCGGGCCAGAGGTGTTGGTCAGCGAGCCGGGACCGTCGAGCCTCCAGAGCGGGATCCCGTTCGAATCCTGGACCAGGGCGTCGAACTCATATGCCGTTCCGACGGGAACGCTGACGGCGTTGGGCTGACCCAACGAGATGTGCGCGCTGTTGCAGCCAGCCAGCAGCGCCGCCGACGCGGCGATGGCGGCCCAGACGACTCTCTTCATCGACGACCCCTCCGGTGATCCCCCGTGAGCCGCGCATCACGTCACGACCGATTCCGAAGTCAAGACGGATTGGCACAGCGCCGGTGGACCATGACGCGCAGCGGCATGGTCCGGCAAACCGGGGGCGTCAGTTCTTGCCGGCTTCGGTCTTGCCGGACTTCACCGCGCGGGTCGCCTTGACCGCCTCTCCGGTCGCATCGCGGAGGGCAATGCTTCCCAGGCCGAGGGACTCCAGCCGGGGACGGAGCTCCGCCAGGGGACCCACCACGACGATGGCCAGGCTCTTGGTGTCGAAGCGGGCCCGGGAGGCCTTGGCCACGTCCTCCCGGCTCACCGCCGCGAGCTTCTCCGGGTAGCTCGCGAAGTAGTCGGGAGGGCGGCCCAGGGCGACCAGCTTCCCGAAGGCCAGGGCGGTGGTGGTCGTCGAGCCGAACTCCGCCGGCAGGCTCTGGATGAGGCCGGACTTGGCGTCCGCCAGCTCGGACGCGTCGACCCCGCCCTCGCGCAGCCGGTCGATCTCTCCGAGAAGCTCCTGGAGCGCCTCGGGCGTCTTGTTCGCCACCACCGGGGCGATGGCGGCGAAGAGTCCGGGCTCGCGCCGGACGTCGAAGGCGCTGAAGGCGCCGTACGTGTAGCCCTTGCCGGAGCGGAGGTTGGCGTTCAGCCGCGACTTGAAGCCGCCGCCCAGAACCTGGGAGGCCACCTGCGCGGCGTAGAGGTCCGTGCTCCCGGCCGAGAGCCCCAGCTCACCGAGCCAGAGCTGGCTCTGAGCCGCTCCGGGCCGGTCCACGACCGTGACGACGCGCGGGCCCTTCCGGGCGACAGGCGCGAGCGACCTGCGCTTCGGTAGCTGCGCCGCCTTCCAGCCTCCGAAGCGGCGCTCGAGCTCGGGGAGGAGCTTGGCCGGCGTCACGTCGCCCACCACGACCAGCACCGCGTTGTTGGGGCGCACCCAGGCCTTGTGCCAGGCGGCCAGCTGGTCTCCCCGGGCCGCGCGGGTCGAGGCCACCGTGCCCGTGGTGGGAAAGGCCCAGGGGTGGCCCTCCCCGAAGACGGTGCGGTTCAGCACCGTCCGGCCGATCTGGGCCGGATCGGCCTCGAGCTGGGCGAGGTCGCCGAGGCGGAGCGCACGCACCCGCTCGAGATCCGCCTTCTTGAACGCCGGCCGCAGCACGCAGTCGCTGAACACGTCCAGCACCGGGGAGAGCGAGGCGGCGGGGAAGGAGACGGCGGCGATCAGCGAGTCCTTGTCCGCCTGGCTCCGGAAGAGGGCTGCCTGGTCCTCGAAGGCCGCGGCGATGGCGAGCGCATCGCGGAGGGTGGTGCCCTCGTCGAGCATGTCGGCGACGAAGCTCGCAGTCCCCGGCTTGCCGGAGGGATCGGTGTCCTCGCCGGCGCGGACGACCAGCTCCACCGTGGCCAGCGGGAGCTCGTGCTGCTCGACGATCCACACCGGTAGCCCGTTCTTGAGCGCGTGCACCGAGGGGACCGGCGCCTTGAAGACCACCGGGTCTCCCGGCTCGGGCAGGGCCTGGCGGAAGGGCGCGTCGGGGGTTCCGGTCTCGGACACGGCGGCGGACGGGCGAGGGGTGGCGGCGCCGGCCGCAGCCGCCGCGGGAGCGGGCGGCTTCGAGGTGGCGCAGGCGAGGACGAAGGCGGGGGCGAAGAGCGCGAGGCGGCCGAGGCGTTCCATGGGGGTCATCCTCACTGGGCCGAGGCCGTGCGGGGGGCCGGGTTGACGGTGAGCACCACGCGAGCGTCCTTGGCGAGGTACCGCCGCGCGCTCTCCTGGACCTGGGCCGGGGTGACCGCGCGGTAGCGAGCGACGAGCTGGTTCACGAACCCGGGGTCACCGCGCCACATCTGGAGCGCGTTGATCAGATCGGCCCGGCTGCCATTTCCGTTCAGCCGCTCGAGTCCCCGGTAGAGGCGGGCCTCGATGTTTCGCTGGGCGCGGCGCAGCTCGGCGTCGGTGGGCGGGGTGCGTGCGAGCTTTTCGAGCTCGGCGTCGAGTAGCGCCTCCGCCTCGGCCGGAAGGTGGCCGGGCTTCACCGTGACCCGGATCTCGGAGGCGCTGCCGAAGGTGGACTTGTCGGTCGCCATGTCCACCTCCTGGGCCACCTGCCGGTCGAAGACCAGGGTGCGGTAGAGGCGCCCGGTCTTCCCGGCGGAGAGGATCTCCTGGGCGACGTCGTAGGCGACCCCCTCGTCGGTCCACGCCGACGGAGCGATGACCCCGACGAAGATGCGCGACAGCTGGACGTCGTCGGTCAGGTTCTCGCGGATCTGCTTGGTGATGGGGAGCGTGTTCACGACCGGCGCCGGTGGCCGCGGCGAGCGCGGGATGGGGCCGAAGTACTTCTCCACCAGCGCCCGGGCCTTCGCCTGATCGAAGTCCCCGGCGATGACGAGCGAGGCGTTGGCCGGGACGTAGAAGGTCCGGAAGAACGACTTCACGTCCTCCAGGGTGGCGGCCTGGAGGTCCTCGTGCGAGCCGATGACCGCGCCGAAGTAGGGGTGGGGCTTCGGGAAGAGCAGCTCGACCAGGCGCACCTCGGCCTTGCCGTAAGGAGTGTTCTCCACGCTCTGCCGCCGCTCGTTGCGGACCACCTCGCGCTGGGTGTCGAGCTTGGCCTGGTCGAGGCCGTCGAGGAGGAAGGCCATGCGCTCGCTCTCCAGCCACAGCGCGAGCTCGAGGCGGTTGGCGGGCAGCGTCTCGAAGTAGTTGGTCCGGTCGTTCCAGGTGCTGGCGTTGAGGTCCGAGCTGCCCGCGGCCTCGAGGAGCCCGGCGAAGTCCTGCTCGTTGCCCGTGCGGTGCTTCGAGCCCTGGAACATGAGGTGCTCGAAGAGGTGGGCGAAGCCGCTCCGGCCGGACGTCTCGTTGGCGCCGCCCACGTGGTACCAGAGGTTGACGCCCACCGTGGGAAGCCGTCGGTCCGGGGTGAGGATGACGGTGAGCCCGTTCGGCAAGGTGTAGGTCTCGAGCTGGACCAGGGTGGGCGGGGCGGCGGCGAGCAGGACGCTCGCGAGGAGGGCGGTCATGGGTGTCCTGGAACCGGGAAGTGCGGGCCACCATTGCACCATTCGCCGCGATGGAGCGACCACCTGCTGCGGAGGGCGCGCGGCCGGGCCCTCGCGGCCATTGCGCTGCCGCACGCTCGGCCGACGGGCGGCATTGGCAGTTGCGGCCGCTGGGCACCCCGACCCGCGCCGTGACAGCCTCGCGCCATGGCGCTGACCACGGCGGTGCTGACTCCCGGGGCGTGGAAGGACGTGGAGACGCTGTTCGGGCCGCGCGGAGCATGCGCCGGGTGCTGGTGCATGTTCTGGCGGCTGGAGCGGGGCGAGCGCTTCGACGCGCTCAAGGGCGAAGATCTCAAGAAGAGGTTCCGGGCGGGCGTGCTCGAGGGGCGGATCCAGGGCGTGCTGGCCCATTCGGACGGCGAGCCGGTGGGGTGGGCGACGTTCGGCCCGCGCACGTCGTTCGCCCGGTTGCAGCGCTCACCGTCGTTGGCCTGCGACGACGCGGAGCGCGTGTGGAGCGTCCCCTGCTTCTTCGTGCGGAGAGATCATCGGGGGCAGGGCGTGTCGCGGGTGCTGCTCGAGGCAGCGGTGGCCGAGATGCGGCGACTGGGCGTGAGGCTGGTGGAGGGCTATCCGGTGAAGCCGCCGGCGTCGGGAGCGCCGATCCCCGCCGCGTTCGCCTACACCGGGACCCGCTCGCTGTTCGCCAGCGCTGGATTCGAGCCCGCTCCGGGCGCGGGGACGCACAGCCGGCAGCGGGTCCGCCGGACCTTGCGACCCGCGGGCGGCCGCGCGCGGGGAAAGTCCGCGCAGCGCTGAGGCGAGCTCTCCGAGACGTCACTCGCAGCGCCGGAACATCCCAGCCACCGTCCCGGCTCGCGTCGAGACGAGTTCTCCGAGACGTCGCCCGGCCGAGGGTCACGACGTGGGCGTCAGCTGTCCGAACAGGAGATTCAGCGCGAGCGCCAGCACCGCGGTGTTGAAGGCGAACGAGAGCAGCGCGTGCCCGAGCGTCGCCTGCCGCATCCGGTGCTGCGTCACGGTGACGTCCGACACCTGGAAGCACATTCCGATGGTGAAGGCGTAGTAGGCGAAGTCGAGCAGGCACGGCATCTCCGTCCCCGGGAAACCGAGCCCCCCGAGATCGCCGTCGTCCCGGTAGTAGAGGTGCGCGTACCGGACCGTGTACGTCGTGTGGCAGAGGCACCACGCGGTCACCACCGCGAGCAGGCACAGCAGCGCCAGCTCGTGCTCGGCCCGTGGCGCCATCAGCCGCGCGTTCCGCAGCGCGACCGTCGCCGCGAAGATGCTCACCGTGCTTCCCAGCACCACCACGGCCCAGACGAAGCTGCGCCCCACGTCCTCCGCCGCCGCTCGCCGCGCGGTCTCCTCCGGCCCCGCGCTGAGGATGATCCGCCAAACCAGCGCCAGCAGGACCAGCGCGGCCACGTCCCAGCCGGCGATGGCCCGGAGCGGCCCACCGACCCGGCCCGGCACGAGGGCCGCGGCGATGCAGCCCGCGACGAAGGCGATCAGCAAGCGGCCCAGCGCCCGCCGCGGGCTCCAGAAGGCGGCGGGAACGTGGACCCACGGGGTCGAGGTCTGGACGGTCATGCTCGCGCTCCGCGCACGGACGTGATCCGCAGCCTAGCCGGGTCC
>DASXGF010000686.1:0-6456 GCA_036489275.1 Myxococcaceae bacterium
CGGAGCAGTCCACTTCGTCGGGTCGGGGTTGAGGGTCCCGCTCTGTCCGGTGAGGGCGAAGACGTCGAGGATCTGTCCCATGTAAAAGTGGCCCACGCCGGTCGCCGGCACCCCTGCGGGCGCCGGGGTGATTTCCTGCACCCAGAGCGGCACGGCCGGAACCGGGAAGCCGGTGGCGAAGGGAGCACCGTGGAGCTGCGAGAGCGTCGTCACCGTGCTCTGCGTGCTGAACGCCCAGGCCAGCGCGATCTTCTTCCGGGGCAACCCGCTGAGGGTGAGCTGGTCGAAGAGCGGCTTCAGTCCGGCGCGTAGCGGCTCGAGCAGCGCTGCCTGGGCGTCGGTCAGGAGGCTCACCGTGCTGTGCGTGCCGTCGTAGAGCGGCGCCGACGAGCGGACCAGGGCGAAGGCCGGACTGGCGATCACGTGCTGGCTCTTGGTGTCCTTGAGGTCGGTCGTGATGTACGCCGCGTACTGCGTCCGCTCGGTGAGCGGGACATCGGGAACGATGGCCAGGGTGTCCGGCTTCACTCCGCCGTCGGGCAACAGGATGGGCCCGGCGTCCGGCAAGGTCATGACGATCGGCGGGCAGTTGAGGCAGGCGTGGGCCTTCACCGCGCCGCCGGGCGTGGTGGGCAGTGCCCCCTTCCCGGCGCCGGCGGCCAGCATGTTGATGGTTCCCGTCGTGCCGAAGGAGATGCTCCCGACGTCGACTCTGCCCTGGACGAGCGGGCCCGTTCCGTCGCCGTTCTCGCTGACGATGGGCGCGGTGGTGGAGAAGCCGTCCAGCGTGTTCAGCCCGGCGACCAGGGCCGCGGGCAACCCGGTGCCCGGGGGAATGCTGACCTTGCTCCCGGTCGGGTTGAGGATGTCGTTGGGGAAGGGGATGACGAGATTCGCCGGATCGAAGGTGACCTCGGCCGCACTGGTGATGGTGAACGTCCAGACCAGCGAGATGTCGGTCCGGTTCAGCCCAGGAATCGAGGCCAGGGCACCGTCGATGATCGGCTTGTAGCCGAGGCGGAGCTGCTCCAGCTGCTTGGCGAGGGCGACCTGCTGGTCGAGCTGCGCCGCCGGATCCTTCTCGGTGGTGGGGATGGCCGAGGTCGCGGGGATGCAGTTGTTCCCGTGCTCGTCACAGGTGATCAGCGGGGTGCTGCTGGTGACGAAGGCCCAGGTGGGCGAACCGGTCACGGTCTGGCCGCTGCTCTTCCCCTTGATGCCGTTCGCGCCGCCCAGGACGAGGACCGCATAGTGCCCGCCCCGGTCCCAGAAGCCGGTCTTGGGGAGGAAGTTGAGGGTCTGCGCTCCGTTGGGCGCATCGGCGACGGAGAAGTTGAGGTTCGTCACCGGGACGTTGTTCTTCACGTCGAAGACCGCGAAGGTCGCGCCCGGCGCCGGGAAGAGGACCACCGTCGCGGGGTCGATCGGCTTGTCGAAGAGCATCGACGCCGTGGACTCCAGGGGGAATCCGTCGAGCCCGTTCAGGTAGTCGCGGTTGAACTCGTTCTGGGCGTCGGTGCCGCCGGTGATCGGAGCCTGGAGCGTCGCCTGCTGCTGACCGTTGGCGTCGAGGAACACCAGGTCGTTCGGGAGCGGAATGACGCTGTGGGCCGGATCGAACTCGGCCACCACGAACTTGTCCGCCTGGCTGGGGTTGTTCGGAATGTCAGGGCTGCACGCGGCAAACCCCACCGCGAGCGCGAGAAGCAGCAACCTCTTCATCTGGGAACCCCCTCCGCAAAGGGTCGTCCGAGCCGCGGCCACTGACTCGGAAATCAGGTCGAGCTTGTAGATGGTTTCAGCGCATGCGCCAAGAGAATTGGGCACATTCGGAGCCCTTACGCGGTGAGTCAAAATCGACTTGCGCGAGGGTGGGACGAGCGTCGGCTGCGGCAGTGGGGGATAGGGGTTACCACTGGCCGCCATGAGCGCCCCACGAACCATCACCGCGCAGAACTTCCTCGAGACCCTCGAGGCGGGGGGCATCCTCGTCCTCGATTTCTGGGCACCCTGGTGCGGCCCCTGTCGCAGCTTCGCGCCCACCTTCGAGAAGGCCGCCACCGACAACCCGGACGTGGTCTTCGGGAAGATCAACACCGACGAGGAGCAGCAGCTCGCCGCCGCGTTCGGGATCCAGAGCATTCCGACGCTGGTCGTCTTCCGGGACAAGGTCCCCCTGATGAAGCAGGCAGGCGCGCTCCCTTCCGAGGCGCTGGCCGACGTGCTGGCACAGGCCAAGGCGCTGGACATGGACAAGGTCCGCGCCGAGGTCGCTCAGCGCGAGGCCGAGGAGAAGGCGGAAGAGGAGAAGGCCGCCGCGCAGAAGTCCGAGAAGACGCCTTCCGCGTAGGTCAGGGCGGCCGCGGCATTGCGCCGCGACGCAGTCCTCGGCCCGGGGCTCACACTGGCGTTCGAGACACCGTGGCGACGACGGCGCCGGTCACCCGCCGGTAGTCCTGCGGATCCAGCAGCAGCTGTGCGCCGCGGATGCCCGCGGACACCGAGATGACTGGCCAGGCGAGCGCCGAGTCGTCGAGCACCACCGGATAGTCCCGCTTGGCTGCCAGCGCGGTCACGCCTCCGCGCACGTGGCCGGTCAGCGGCTGGACCTCTTTCAGCGGCACCGTCTCCGACCGCCGGTCACCGCGGACTCGAGCCAGGGCCTTGAGGTCGAGCTCGCGGTCGGCCGGCACCACCGCCAGGCACACCCCGGTCCGGTCGCCACGGCAGACCAGCGTCTTGAACAGCTGGGCCGCCGGCAGCCCCACCTTTTCCGCCACCCGGATGGCGGACAGGTCGTCGGGGTCCACCGGATAGGTCCGCAACTCGTAGCGGATGTTCAGTGTGTCCAGGAGCCTGGCCGCATTCGTCTTCATCGAGGCTGGTTCCAGCCGGGACGCTGCTAGGGTCCGTCGCCGAATGTCCAGTCCCGGTGAACCCGCGCCCCAGCGGTGGCCCGGCGCCAGCCTCGCCATCGCCGCGCTGGGCATCGTGTTCGGAGACATCGGGACCAGCCCGCTGTACGCGATGCGGGAGTGCTTCGGCGAGCACGGGGTCGTTCCCACCGCCGAGAACGTCCTCGGGGTCCTCTCCCTGATGCTCTGGTCGCTCACCCTGGTGGTGGCGGTGAAGTACCTGGGCTTCATCATGCGGGCGGACAACCAGGGCGAGGGCGGCATCTTCGCGCTCCTGGCCCTGATTCCTCGGGCGGAGAACAACTGGGAGATGCGCCAGCGCACCATCGTGGTGCTGCTGGCGCTCTTCGGCGCCGCGCTCCTCTACGGCGACGGAGTCATCACCCCGGCGATCTCGGTGCTCTCGGCGGTGGAGGGCCTCAGCGTGGCGACAAGCGCCGCCGAGCCCCTGGTGGTGCCGATCACCTGCATCATCCTCGGACTGCTCTTCCTGGTGCAGCGCCGTGGGACCGCGCGCATCGGGGGCATCTTCGGCCCGGTGATGCTGCTCTGGTTCCTGTTCATCGCCGTCGCCGGGCTCGTCCAGATCGTCCGCTTCCCGGGCGTGCTGGCGGCGGTGAACCCCTGGCACGCAGTGCGCTTCTTTCGCGAGAACGGGTTCCGAGGCTTCGAGGTGCTCGGGGCGGCGGTGCTGGCCATCACCGGCGGCGAGGCGCTCTACGCGGACATGGGGCACTTCGGCCGCCACCCCATCCGGGTGAGCTGGTTCATGGTGGTATTCCCCGCGCTGCTCCTCAACTACTGCGGGCAGGGCGCGCTGCTCCTGAGCGACACCGCGGCCCGGGCGAATCCCTTCTACGCGCTCGTGCCGCGACCGCTTCTGGTCCCCTCGGTGCTGCTGGCCACCGTGGCCACCATCATCGCCAGCCAGGCGCTCATCTCCGGCGCGTTCTCGCTCACCCGCCAGGCGGTGCAGCTGGGCTACGTCCCGCGGCTGAACATCGTCCACACCAGCCGGGAGAACGAGGGGCAGATCTACCTCCCGGCGGTGAACCAGTTCCTGATGGTCGCCTGCATCGCGCTGGTGCTCGGGTTCCAGCACTCGAGCCGGCTGGCCGCGGCCTACGGCATCGCGGTGACCGGGACGATGCTCATCACCAGCCTGGTCTTCTTCTTCATCACCGTGCACGCCTGGCAGTGGCCACTGTGGAAGGCGATGTCGGTGACACTGCTCTTTCTGGCGATCGACATCCCGTACTTCGTCGCCAACCTCATCAAGTTCGTGCAGGGCGGCTGGTTCCCGATCGCCGTGGCGGTCGCGGTGTTCGCCTGCTTCACCACCTGGAAGCGCGGGCGGGCCGAGCTGGCGGAGCGCTTCGCCGCCAGCGCGCTCACCATCGACGAGCTGCTCGCCGACCTGGCCCGGAGTCCGGTCACCCGGGTCCGGGGGACGGCGGTGTTCCTCAGCTCGTCCACCGCCCTGGTCTCACCGGTGTTGCTCCACCATCTGAAGCACAACCAGGTGCTGCACGACCAGGTGATCCTCCTCTCGGTCCTTCCGCTCAACGTGCCCGAGGTGGAGCCGGAGCAGCGGGTCTCGGTGGAGCCGCTGAGGCTCGGCTTCTACCGGATCGTCGCCAAGTACGGGTACCGGCAGAGCCCCCGGGTGCCGGAGATCCTCCGCCGGGCTCGCGCGCTGGGCGTGGCCAGCAAGCCGGAGAGTACGAGCTTCTATGTAGGACGAGAGACGGTGCTCCCCCGCGGACGGAGCCATATGGCCTACTGGCGAAAGGTGCTCTTCCGGGTCATCTCGCGTAACGCGCGCGCCACGACGGACTTCTTCTCCATCCCACCCGGGCGCGTGGTGGAGCTGGGAATGCAGATCGACCTCTAGAGTGTGGCATCCTCGCCTGCAGTCGATGCGAGCCATGCTCCCCCTGGCCTTCTGGATGGTGCCGGCGCTTGCGCTGGCGGCGGGCACGTCCACCCGTTCCCCTGCCGAGGAACTCGAGGCGGAGCTGGCGAAGCAGGTGAACATCCCCGAGCCTGAGCTGGTGGTGGTGACCGACGGTCCGGACCCGGACAAGTTCGACCTGGTGGACGGGACGGTGGAGCTCGACGGGCGGCCACTGCCCGGTCCGATGGCGCCGGGGTGGGGAAAGGAGCTCTACCGGGGGACGGTGGTGTCCGGGAACCACGTCCTGACCGGCGTCTTCACCTACCGGGGCTCGAAGACCGGGGCCTACCCGTGGAGCGGCTCGTTCACCTACAGGGTCCCGGGCAAGGTCGAGTTCCAGGCACAGCGGGGGCTCAGGCTGGTCGTGCACCTCCGGGTGGAGTTGCACGAGGAGCAGGAGGACCCGCGGAACAGGCTGGCCTTCCGCGCGGCGCTCGAGCCGGAGATGACCGCGAAGGTCGACGACGCGCCGATGCCCCCGCCCCCGCCGCGCAAGGTGACACCCGAGGAGCTCTTCAGGCCGGAGCTCACACCGCCGCTGGCCTCGGTGCCGGAGAACCCGCCGCCGGCCCCGGCGAAGACGAAGAAGAAGGCGCCGAAGAAGAAGAAGACCAATGTCGCGGCGGCGACGGCCCCTTCCCTCGACGCGGCGACCGCGCGGCTGCAGCAGGCCATTGCCCAACCCTCGGCTCCGAGCGCCGCCGGGGCGAAGGGGAAGTCGAAGAAGCCCGACGCCGGAACGCCCGCGAACTGAGCGGCGGAAGAGCGCGTGGCGGCCCCGGTGTCCGACGGCAACGGCCGCCGGGTGTCTCCTGGGGCGACCTGCGACTGCATCGTCGAGGCGAGACCGCGGACCTCGCACCGGCCACACGCCCGCGAGTGGTCGAACCTCCGATGCCCAGGCGCCCGCTCGCGCTCGCGATCGGGTCAGGAACCACGAGGCACTCGCCCGACGGACATGACCCGGAGTGGATCCGGCTCGCCCCGCAGCACCGGTCTGGGGAGGGCCGGGCGCTCCCCCGCTCACTCGCTCGGTAGATTCGCTCGCCCGGGAGTTGTCCGACGAAACACTCGTCTCAACCTTCCGCCGGGGGTTTTCCGCGAAAGGGGCCAACTCATGTTGCGATGGTTGTCAGTGACGGCATTCGCTGTCGCGCTGGGGGCCGGGTGTGCAGGAGCGCCGCCGGTTCCCGCTCAGCGCTTCACCGATGCCGAATCGGAGATCAAGGCGGCCCAGGAGATCGGGGCCCAGAACAATCCGCAGGGCAAGCTTCATCTACAGCAGGCACAGGACCAGCTCGCCGTCGCGAAGAAGTTGAGCAAGGACCAGCCCGAGGTCGCCGCTCGCAAGCTCGACAGCGCCCAGGCCGAGGCCGAGCTGGCCAAGTCGGTCACCCGCGAGCAGTCGACTCGCGCGGAAGCCGACGAGGCCAAGTCCAGGCTCCAGAATGCACAGAAGAACCTCAGCGGGACCGGGGGTGGCCAATGAGGTGGTCATGCGCAATCCCGGCGATCGCGGCCCTCGTGATCGCCTGCGGCCACATGGAGGCGACTCCCCATCTGAAGGAGGCGCAGGCCGCCTAC
>DASXGF010000713.1:0-7409 GCA_036489275.1 Myxococcaceae bacterium
GGTCCGGCATGGGGAGATCGCGCCGGAGCTCCTCGACCAGGCTGATGAGCTTGGCGACCTTTTGTTCGACGATGAGGCTGAGCTGCGTGTCGAGGTGGCTCCGTCGCTCGCTGAGAAGGCGCTGACGGTTCTGAGCAATGAGCACCATGGTCGTGAGAACCAACGACGCGGCGCTGATGAAGCCCTGCAGCCAGAAGAACGGTGGTGGATCGAAGGGGAGGTGGCCGCGGATGTGAGCGGTTGTCGAGACGATGACCCACACCCCAATCGCCGCGAGTTCGGCCCAGAGGAGAAGAGGCTGGCCCAGAACGCCGCTCAGCGTTGCGATTGCGCCATGGTGTCGGGGTAGACGGCTCTCGTGCTGCTCGCCGAGCGTCGCGATCTTCTCGACGTTCTCCGAGACGGCACCTCGATTGTCTTCCGCGGACTCGGGTTTCATGGGAGGAAGGTGCAGCAGCGCGGCTCCGATCGGGAGTCGGCAGCCCCTTCAGATGGCCGTCACGCCGGCGGCTTCCTGGCCCCGTGAGTACGCCTACGCCGGCTGCCCCCATTCCGAGAAAAAGCGCAACATCTCTCGCGTCGCGTCCGGACCGTCCGGATCGACATGGGAACCCTCGCGACTGCCCCCCGACCACCCGTGGATGCCCCCGTGCACGACCCAATGCTCCGCGACGACCCGCCCGGCGTCGTCGTGATGCAGCGTCCGCGTGAAGAAGTATCCGTTCGGGGGTTGCCCGCGCTGCACCACCTTCTTCGGTGCGCTCGCGGATGCGCCATCTTCCGGAAGGCACTGCAAGACGACCTCGTCGCCATTGGACGGATGGACGGTTGCATCCGCATCGCCATGAAACACGATGACCGGTATTCCCGCGCGCCGCGAGCGCGCCGCCGGAGTCTCGCCCTGTCCCTTCATGGCCTGCAGCGCCGACGGCAGATCGTGCGCCGCACCGTACGGCAGACCGGAATGCACCCCGACCGCCGCGTACAGATCAGGGTAGGTCGCTCCCATGACGCCGGCCATCGCGCCCCCTGAGGAAAGCCCCGCCACGTACGCGCGCCGAGGGTCGATGTCATATTTGCCAATGAGCTCCCTCGTCATGTCGGCGATGATCGACGGCTCTCCCCGATCCCGATGCTGGTGGCCGCGCTTGAACCAGTTCCAGCAACGACCGCTGTTGGAATGCTGGTCCTGCGCCGGGTAGAGCACGAAACAGGGCTTCAGCTCCGCCGCCGCGTTCATCCGCGTGCCAGCGGCAAAATCATCTGGGGTCTGCGTGCAGCCGTGCAACATGACCACCAGCGGCAGCGCCTGACCCTGATATCCAGTCGGCACGTAGATCTTGTAAGCCCGGCTGCCGGCTGCATTGGCAAATGACCCGCTGAGAAAGCGGCCGCCCGGGAGGTCGGACCTGGTCTCGCGCGTGTGCCTCGCGACTCGTGGCGGGCGGGATGGCCCCGAGGGGAGTGCCGGTCTCGAAGGCCACGACCTCATCCGCTCGTGGCCCTCGGCACCCGACCGCACCGTTCCCTGCATGGCCCGCTGAATCGCGGCCGTCGCTTCCGCCGGTCCGCTCGTTTGTAGGATCTGAGTTGCCTCTCGTATCGACGCCAACATCGCCTTCGTCATCGGGCCGTGGCCTTTCGGGTCTACTCAGCGGGTGAGTCACTGGATTCGGTTCGACAGCGCCGCCTTCACGGCCGGGCTCGCATGGAAAGCCCCCAGGATCGCGACCGAGTCGATCGTCGCCGCTGCCAGCTCTGGCGTCACGTCGTCGTCCACGACAACGAGCCCCAGCGCCTGGATCCGCAGTCTCTTCCCCGCCGCGCGCATGGCCTCGAGCTCTGCGCGCGAGTAACGCTGGAGCCCCAGGCTCAGGCTCTTCCGCGCGACGGTCTGCTTCACCACGTCCGCATGGGTCGCGAGCTGGTTGCGAAGAGCGGTGCGGATCAGGTCCGTCCGGTTCGAGTAGAACCCCTCCTGCACCAGGAGATCGATCTGTCCCAGATCGACCAGGCCGAGGTTGATCGTGATCTTTTCGGTCTCGGTCAGCTTCGGCTTGCTTCTGCTCATGGGTCCCTCGGTCCGACATCGACCATCTCCGGACCATCCATACACCATCTACCTGGATGGTAGCGCGGAATCAAGCAAGGGCTGCTCCATCAGGCTTCCGAACGTGTCCTGGGCGGCGAGTGCCTCGAGAGAGGGCGTCGCGGAGGCACCGGCGTCGACACCAGGAAGGGCGCCCGGTCAGCTCGCGGGTAGAGGACGCTCTGCCCGGGTGATTCATCCGCCGCGCGCGTTCTCGCCTGAAGGTTTCCTCGGGCGTCAGAGCTCCGGTGCAGCTCAGGGCACTCCGGGACGGCCACCAGCGTCGACGTTCCGGTCACGGCCTCGCGTGGGAGGGGTCGCCCCGGGAGGCCGGTCGCCGCCGGTGGCGCGGTGCCGCGCGATCGCCGCAAGGAAGCGCTTCACCGAATCGGCGAGGCGCTGCGCCGGCGCCCGGATGACACCTCGATCCTCGCCGTCGCCCGCCGGAACGCCGGCCACATCGAGGAGCCGCGAGGAAGTGCCGAGCGCGAGGATCGGCTTGCGATGTCGGTGCTGCAGCTCGACGAACTCGCGGGCGAGCGAGCGCGAGGATAGCGCCTCGACGGCCTCCTCCCCATCCGGGAGGACTACCGCGTCGAACAGGACGCCGGGCTCCGTGTCCAGCGTCCCCTCGACCTCCACGGACTTCGCGCCATGGGAGCGCACCTGGCCCAGCGCTGGGCCGATGAACAGCGGCACGGCGCCCGCCGCGCCGAGCTCCCGGTAGACGGCCGCGGCCGCCTCGCCATCGAGCCCATCGGCGACGAGGAGGGCCACGCGTCGGGCGCGGATCGAGCCGTCACCGGGCCGTGACCGGAGCGAGAGCGGAGGGGACACGGTCACCTCGGGCTTCGGGGGTCGGGCGAGTACCCGCGGGAGTGGCTCGGGGAGCTCGAATCCGAGCCCATCGGCCACGCGGGAGGCCAGCTCACGATCCACGTTGAGCAGCCCCGCCACCATCCGCTCCCGGATGGCGGGTGTCTGCACCTTGGTGAGCTCGAACCGGAACGCATCGACGATGTGTTCCTGCTCGGACGGGCTCTGGCTCCTCCAGAAGAGGGTTGCCTGGGTGTAGTGGTCGGCGAACTTCTCCGGCTTTCCTCGCACCTTGTCGTCCCGGACCGGTTGCGGAAAGGAGACGAATCCCTTCATCCCGGCCTGGAACGGACAGCCGCCGGCCAGCGAGTTCGGCTCGTAAGCGACCCGTCCACGGGCGATGGCCTGTCGATGCATTCCGTCGCGCTGGTTGTTGTGGACCTGCGCAACCGAGGCGTTGATCGGAAGTTCGTGGAAGTTCGGGCCGCCGAGCCGGCTGATCTGCGTGTCCAGGTAGGAGAAATTCCGGCCCTGGAGGAGCGGATCGTTGCTGAAGTCGATGCCGGGCACGACGTGCTGCGTGCAGAAGGCCACCTGCTCGGTCTCGGCGAAGAAGTTGTCTGGATTCCGGTTCAGGACCATTCGCCCGACCGGCCGCAGCGGCACCAGCTCCTCCGGAACGATCTTGGTCGCGTCGAGCACGTCGAAGCTGAACCTCTCCGCCTCCTGCTCCGTGAAGATCTGCAAGCCCAGCTCCCACTCGGGGTACGCGCCCGCCTCGATTGCCTCCCAGAGATCACGCCGATGGAAATCGGGATCGGCGCCGCTGATCTTCACCGCCTCGTCCCACACCACCGAGTGGGTTCCGAGGACCGGACTCCAGTGGAACTTGACGAAGACCGAGTCGCCTTTTGCATTCACCAGACGAAAGGTGTGGACGCCGAACCCCTGCATCATCCGGTAGCTGCGAGGGATGGCGCGATCGGACATGACCCACATCAGCATGTGGGTGCTCTCGGGCATGAGGCTCACGAAGTCCCAGAAGGTGTCGTGCGCGCTTGCCGCCTGCGGCATCGCGTGATGCGGTTCAGGCTTCACCGCGTGGACGAGGTCCGGAAACTTGATCGCGTCCTGGATGAAGAAGACGGGGATGTTGTTTCCCACGAGGTCCCAGATCCCCTCGTCGGTGTAGAACTTGACCGCGAAGCCGCGGACGTCACGGGCGAGATCGGTGGACCCGCGCTCGCCCGCGACGGTGGAGAACCGGACGAACACCGGCGTGCGCTTTCCGACCTCGGCAAACGGAGCAGCCCTGGTCAGCTGCGTCAGTGGCTCGTAGCACTCGAAATAGCCGTGAGCGGCCGAACCACGGGCATGGACCACCCGCTCGGGGATTCGCTCGTGGTCGAAGTGGGTGACCTTCTCGCGGAGGACGAAGTCCTCGATCAGCGTCGGGCCGCGGAGGCCACCCTTCAACGAGCTCTGATTGTCGGCGATGGCCACCCCCTGGTTGGTGGTGAGCTCCCGGCCGCCGGAATCGACCCGGACCCGGTCCAGCGGTCCATTGGCCGGGTTGATCCCCACTGGCGGACGGCCGGCGCCGATCTTGGGCGAGGCGTTCGTCTCGGTCAGGCTGCTTCCCGTCACGTTCGGATCAGCCGGCGCGTGCGTCTGGCCCGCCGTGGGACGGGTCGACCCAGGGCCGTACTCGCGGGCCTTCAGCGGGTTGAACGGAGTCTGGCGGGAGAGGACGTCGGTGCCACCGAGCTTGGCCTCAAGACGGGCCGAGTGCGATTCGCCGTTTGCGCGGCTGAGCGGGCGTCCTCCGTTCGCGTCCGGCACCCCGCGCCCGGGTTTCGCGGGGCCGGAAACGGAACTCTTCGCGGAACCGCGGACGCTTCCCCGCTTCTTGCTCGCCATTCCCGCTCCCCTGAGGCCGCCGTGGCCTCGCATCTGCGCCAACCTGCGCATCCCCGGAGCACGCCGCACCTCGCGCAGTGCCCCCGGACACGCGATGCGCCGACGGGTCGGCCCTCGGTTGGTTGGTCGCGAGGTTGGCCACCCGGCTCGCGAGTCGCG
Organism: Myxococcaceae bacterium; assembly: GCA_036489275.1. Taxonomy (GTDB): domain Bacteria; phylum Myxococcota; class Myxococcia; order Myxococcales; family Myxococcaceae; genus RPRB01. Next base: position 4,985 of record DASXGF010000713.1, read on the forward strand.
CGCTAGCATCGCGGGCCGACCGACTGAAGCCTGGCTGGCCCCGGAGGACGGATGGAGCGGCGACGCTTTCTCGAGCTGCTGGCTGGAAGCGCAGGGATCGGGTTCCTCCGGCCGCGAACGTCGGCGGGGGCTGCATCGAACCTCGCCCGTCGCGTCCGGCCCGGAGATGCCGCCTGGCCCGGAACGGACGCGTGGAAGGTGCTGGAGCAGCAGATCCGGGGAGCGCTCACCCACGTCGACTCCCCGTTCGCTAGCGGCAAGGCGGTCTCGCCCGAGCTCCTGAAGCAGATGGAGAACCCATACTTCGTCGGCGATCAGGCCTGGGCCACGCAGAGCAGCGGCTGGGCCGGGGCGTGGAGCTCGAAGCCGAGCGCCTGGGCCGTCGCCGCGCATACCGCGGAGGACGTCGCGGCGGCGGTCACCTTCGCCCGGAAGAATCGCATCCGGCTGGTGGTGAAGGGAGGCGGCCACAGCTACCAGGGCACCTCGAACGCACCCGACTCACTGCTGGTGTGGACCCGTCCGATGGACCGGATTGTCCTGCACGACGCGTTCACCCCGCAGGGCTGCGCTGGGAAGGTCGAGCCCGGTCCAGCGGTGAGCGTCGGCGCGGGGCAGATGTGGCTCCACACCTACGACGCCGTCACCACGAAGGGCGGGCGCTACGTCCAGGGCGGAGGCTGCGCGACGGTCGGGGTGGCCGGCCTCATCCAGAGTGGCGGGTTCGGCAGCTTCTCCAAGCGGTACGGGATGGCGGCGGCGAGCCTGCTCGAGGCGGACGTGGTGACGGCGGACGGGATGATCCGCACCGTGAACGCCTGCACCGATCCGGATCTCTTCTGGGCGCTCAAGGGCGGGGGCGGCGGGACCTTCGGCGTGGTGACGCGGCTGACGCTGCGGACCCACCCGCTTCCCGAGACGTTCGGCGTGGTGATCGCGACGATCCAGGCCGACTCGGACGAAGCCTACCGCCGGCTCATCGAGCGCTTCGTCACGTTGTACCGGACCTCGCTCTTCAACCCGCAGTGGGGCGAGCAGGCGCGGTTCAATCCGCGCAACCGGCTCAATCTGACCATGCTCTTCCAGGGCCTGGACAAGACGAAGGCCGAGGAGATCTGGCGGCCCTTCTTCGCCGAGGTGGAGCGGCCTGGCAGCGGCCTGCGCTTCGAGGGCGACCACCCGGTGGTGAGCTTCCCGGCCCGGGCCTTCTGGAACCCCGAATTCCTCAAGACGAAGATGGCGGCGCATGTCCGCGCCGACCCCCGGCCGGGCGCTCCCGCCAACAACGTCTGGTGGGCGAGCAACGAGGAGGAGCTCGGCGCCTACTGGTACGGCTACGAGTCGACGTGGATGCCGGAGGCCTTGCTGCGCGACGATCGGCAGAAGGAGCTCGCCGCGGCGATCTACGCGGCCTCGCGGCACTGGACGGTCGGATTCCACTTCAACAAGGGGCTCGCCGGGGCTCCGCCGGAGGCGATCGCGGCGGCGCGCGACACCGCGACGAATCCTGCGGTGCTCGGGGCCTTCGCGCTGGTCATCATCGCCGGCAGCGGGGACCCGGTGTACCCGGGCGTGCCGGGTCAGGCCCCGAACGAGAGCGAGGCGAAGGAGGAGGCGGGGCGGATCCGCGCGGCGATGGCGGAGATGCGGAAGCTCGTACCCGAGCCCGGGTCGTACGTCTCGGAGAGCAACTACTTCGAGAATGGCTGGCAGCGGGCGTTCTGGGGCGGCAACTACGCGCGGCTCCGGAGCATCAAGAAGAAGTACGACCCCGACGGCCTCTTCGTCGTCCACCACGGAGTGGGCAGCGAGGACTGGAGCGCCGACGGGATGACCCGCGTCGCGAGTCGCTGAGCCGCAAGAACGTTCAAGACGCCGGTGTGCGCGGCGTCGACGCCGCCGGCTCGAGCTCCGCCTTTCCGTCGCGGTTGCTCCACTCGGTCTGGAACGCGAAGCCGTCGTCGCTCCGGCCCCAGACGCTCTTGAGCTTCGAGTCGCCCTCGAGCTCGGCGTTGAGCACGGGGATGTCCCCGATCTCGCCCTTGCCGCGCATCGGCCGTCCGCTTCCGTCGAGGATCGCCGAGCCGTCCCGTCGCCGTAGCGGCGTCGTGTCGTCGTACCAGCCGAGGTAGTGCGGGTCGCCGGTCTCGATGGCGAGGCCGACGTCCGGATCGGTCACCGCCTCGGTGATCTCATGACTCTCGGTGACGGTGACGTTGTCGATTGGCGTTCCGGTGAAGTCGATCCCGTTGACCCGGGAGCCGGTGCGCTCCGAGTAGACGACGACCGAGTAGTAGACCGGACTTCCGTCGCGAGCCGTCACGTTGCCGTGGAAGCCCCCGAGCCCTGCCGTCGAGCTCGCCTCGCCATCGGCCAAGGTGACGCCGGGCGGGAGCACCAGGCTGAAGATGCGCTCGGGGTCGGA
>DASXGF010000011.1:0-8026 GCA_036489275.1 Myxococcaceae bacterium
TCATCTGCTTGGAGAGCATCTGCCCCAGCGCCTTGGTGTTCGCCGCCTTCCAGGTGGCGTCGTCGACGATGGCCCCGGTCGCGCCGTCGCGCACCTGCACCACCGCGAGCTGACTCGTGCCCTTGTCCAGGGTGGTGACGCGCACCACCGCGTCCAGCTTCTTCTCCAGCGCGAGCGCCTGGTACGCCGGGTCGGTCCCGAGGGTCGCCCCGTACTTCTGGGCCGCGTCGGGAAGCGCGTTGTCCGGCACCGTGACGCCCTTGAGCGCGCTCACCGCCGCCTTGCCGGCGACGGCGGCGCTGGGTCCCGTGGCCAGGATGCCGTAGCGGCGCGCGCTCTTCGACGAGGTGGACGCCTTCGCCTTCTTCGAGGCACCGAGCGCGGGAGTCGCGACGAGCCCGGCCAATACCAGAACAAACGCGCCGGTCCTCACTCCTGACCTCCGTCGGCGAGGTTCCGGGTCCACTCGACGATGCAGCTGATCTCCGAGTTGGTGAGCCCGCCGCCCGGAGGCATCGAGGAGGCGCAGGTCGGAGTCGGCTGGGTGATCAATTCTTGAAGCGTTCCGCCGTCCGTCCGGTCCACGCGGTGACGAGGCGGACAGGCGGTGGTGCTCACGTCGACCAGCCGCGATCCGGTGTCGGCAGACTCGAGGTCGAGCCCGCTCTCGTGCACCGCGGCGGAGTGACAGCCGGAGACGCACTTCTTGAGGATGACCTCGGCCTTCGCGGGCTTGTCCAGGCTGGGGCAGACGAAGCCGGTCAGGTTCGACCCGCCGTCACCGAAGCGATCTGGATTGTCGAGTGAGCCCGCACACCCTGCCAGCGCCAGGAGGCAGGCGGCGACCACCACACGTGGATGAGCCACGACCCGGAACGGTAAGCGACTGTCACGTCGGCGGACAATGTGCTCGTCGCGCCCACCCGCGGCGCGCCCCGCTCCCGCGAGACCTCGGCGGAATCCTCCGCACGGAGTGGAGGCTCGCGGAAGCCGCGCAGAGCGCCGCGCGCACCAGCGATGCTCGGCGCACCATGGGAACGTCGAGCCCGGGTCGCTCGGGTCAGCGCTCCGCCGGCGGCGGCTCGACGGGCGGCGCAGGGAGCGTGCCCGCCGCATCGGCGAGAGACCAGGTCAGCCATGCGGTCGCCGCGGTGGACTGGGCGAACGCGGAGGGATCGATCTTGTCCAGCGTGTCCGCCGCCGAGTGGTGAACGTCGAAGTAGTGGGTGGAGTCCTGGAAGAGGTGAACGGTCGGGAGCCCACGCTTCCTCGCCAGGGCGTGGAGGTCGGCGCCGTAGCTGGTGTGGCGCTTCGGCACCGGGTCCACGCCGAGCGCGGCGAGCGGCCTGAGGAGCGGGGCGAGGAATGACTCGGCGCCCTCACCGCCCCGGACGAGCACCCGGAGCGGCCGGCCGGCCCCGGCGTCGGACTCGAGCGCGGCCACGTGCACCTCGCCGCCATGGGCCTCGGCGTAGCCACGCGCCCCGGCGCTGCCGTTCTCCTCGTTCATGAAGAGGACGAAGCGCACCGTCCGCCGCGGCCCGGGCTTCATCCGGGCGACCAGCCGCGCGGCCTCGAGGACCATCGCCACCCCGGTCCCGTCGTCCTGGGCGCCCACCGCCAGGTCCCAGGAGTCGAGGTGTGCTCCGAGCAGCACCACCTCGGCCGGCTTCTCGCGGCCACGGATCTCCGCTACCACGTTGGCCGAGTCGACGTCCGGCTCGATCCGGCACCCGAGGACGAGCCTGACTCGGAGTCGCCCGGCGGCGACCCACCGGTGAATCACCTCGGCGTCCTCGAGGGCGAGGGCCACCGCGGGGATGGGCTTCGCGCCGTTGCGGAAGCCCGCCGCTCCGGTGTGGGGAGACCGGAGCGAGAAGGTCGCCGCCGAGCGCACCATGGTCGCCACCGCCCCGCGCGCCGCGGCCTTCGTCGGCCCGCGGCTCCGGAGCTCGGATGCCTCGCCGTAGCCCTCGGCCGTCGACATGTTGTGGTGGAAGTAGACGATGCGGCCCTCGACCGGCGTGGTCTCCAGGGCAGCGAGGCTGGTGATCTCCACCACCTCGGCCTCGACCCCGCCGGGCGGCGTCGGGGCACTGCCGCCGAGAGCGGTGAGCGCCAGCGGCCAGGCGTGATGCCCCCGACCGGCGAGCACCTCGCCGCGCTCCTCTCCGCGCACCCACCGCGGCACCTTCACCGGCTCGGTGCGCACCCTCAGGCCGAGCGCCTGGAACTTGCCGACCGCCCACCTCACCGCCTCGGCCGCGCCCTCCGAGCCGCTCAGCCGCGGGCCGACCTGGTCCGCGAGCTCGGTCACCGTCGCGAGGGCGTTCCCGTCGGCCAGGGCGCTGCCGAGGAGGGTCTCCGCGGGCGTCGGGGCGGAAGCGGGCGGCGCGGCGAGGAGGACGAGCACGAGCGGAGCGAGCATGGGGGCCACTGCATGCCATACACTCGACTGGCCCGTGAGCGTTTCCGCCCTGCTCGCCTCGGTCGCCCTCGTCGCGTCTCCGTCCGAGCTCCGCTGGGGCGCGGACGCCGAGGGGGGCGCGCCCTACGTCTTCGAGCAACCGCCTGGCAATCTCCGGGGGTTCGAGGCCGAGCTCGCCGGGATGCTGGCCGCGCGCCTGGGCCGGACCGCGCGCCACGTCCAGGGCCCATTCGCCCAGCTGCTCCCGCTGCTCGAGCGCGGCGACGTGGACGTGGTCATCAACGGCATCGAGGCCACCGACGACCGAGGGCGGGCGTTCGCGCTCAGCCGGCCCTACTGGGCGGGCCCCGAACGTCTCACCGTCCGCCGCAACGACCCGGGTGCGCCGGCCACGCTGGCCGCCCTCAAGGGCCGCCGGGTGGGGACACTGCCCGGAACGCTCGCCGAGCGGATGCTCCGGGCCGCTGGCGCCGACGTGCGCACCTACGACGGGGGGCAGGAGGACCCGTACCGCGACCTCGCCTTGGGGAGGACCGACGCGGTGCTGCTCGATGCTCCCATCGCGCTCTACTACGGCGAGCGGCCCGAGCTGACGACACTCCAGGAAGGGTTCGGCGAGCTCCGCTACGTCGTGGTGGCCCGAGCCCGCGACCCGGCTCTCCGGGACGCGGTGGACGCCGCGCTCGCCTCCCTCGTCCGGGACGGCTCGCTCCCAGCGCTGCTCCAGCGCTGGGGGCTGTGGACCGAGGAGGCCGGCCGTGTGCTCGGCGTCGAGCAGGCGCCGTCCGGACCGCCGGTGGAGCTCGAGGCGTGGCGGGCCCGCACCTCCGGGGGCATGTGGAGCGACGGCGTCTGGCCGATCCTCTCCGCGCTCGGGCGCGGCGCTCTCATCACCCTCTTCCTCTCCGTCGCCTCGATGGCGCTGGCGATGGTGCTCGGGGCGGCGCTGGCCCTGGCGCGGGTGTACGGGCCGGCGCCGCTCTCCGCGCTCGCGCTGGCCTATGTCGAGCTGTTCCGCGGCACGCCTCTCCTGCTCCAGCTCATCGTCGTCTACTACGGACTTCCCGAGCTCGGCCTCAAGCTGAGCCCGCTGGTGGCCGGCTGGCTCGCGCTCGGGCTTAACTACGCCGCGGCGGAAGCGGAGAACGATCGCGCGGGGCTCCTCGCGGTGCCCCGGACGCAGATGGACGCCGCGCGGGTGCTGGGCCTCGGACGCTGGCAGGCCGTCCGGCACGTCATCGCGCCGCAGGCGCTCCGGGTCGCGCTGCCTCCTGTGACCAACGACTTCATCGCGCTCCTCAAGGACAGCTCGCTGGTCTCGGTGGTGACGGTGACCGAGCTGACCAAGACCTACGGAACGCTGGCCGCCTCGACCCGGGCGTACCTCGGGCTCGGGCTGCTGGTGGGGGCCATCTACCTCCTGCTCGGGCTGCCCTTCGCCCGCCTCTCGCGCTGGGTGGAGACACGGCTCGCGCAGCACCTCGAGGTCCAGCGATGAGCGCGCTGGTGGTGGACGCCCTCGTGCGGCGCGTGGGCGCGGATCGCCGACCGGTGCTCGACGGCGTGGGCTTCCGGGTGGGCGCCGGCGAGGTGGCAGTGGTGGTCGGCGCGAGCGGCTCGGGAAAGTCCACGCTGCTCCGCTGCCTCGCGGGGCTGGAGATGTTCGACGGGGGACGGGTGTCGCTGGGCGATCTCCGGATAGAGCCCGGCGAGCACGGGACGCTGCTCGGCCGGGTGGGCCTGGTGTTCCAGTCGGTGGAGCTCTTCCCACACCTTCGCGTCCTCGAGAACTGCACGCTCGCGCCGCGCCTCCGCGGAGAGGCCGCGCCCGAACGCGAGGCCCGCACCTGGCTGGAGCGCCTCGGCCTGGCCGACCGGGCCTCGGCCTGGCCACAGTCGCTCTCCGGCGGCGAGCGACAGCGGGTGGCCATCGCCCGCGCGCTGTCCTGTCGTCCCGCGGCGCTGCTCTGGGACGAGCCGACGAGCGCGCTCGATCCGGAGCGGAAGCGCGAGGTGGCCGAGCACGTCGCCGCGGTCCGCGCCTGGAGCATTCCCCAGGTCGTGGTGACCCACGACACCGAGCTCTCGGCCGCGCTGGACGCTGCCCGCTACCGGCTGGGTGGAGGACGGCTCGCGCCGCTGACGGCCGGAACGGAGTGAGCCCGCTCCGGCCACCTCCACGCCGCTTCGCCTAGTTGCCCGAGGGCGGAGGCGTCGGGTTTCCCGTCGTGCTCGGGCTGGTGTTCTTCTTCGGGCTGGTGCTCGGGTACGAGGTTCCGGAGCCGGTGGCCGGGTCGGTGCTGCTGCCGCTCCGCGTGCCGGTCTGGTTCCCCGTGGTGGTCCCGGTCATCGAGTTGTCGCTGCCGCTGCCACCCGTGCTGGTGCCGTAGGAGCCGGTACCGCCGGTCCCGGTCGAGCCGCTGACCGAGTTGTCGGTGGCCTGCGTTCCGGTGGTCGCAGCGGGCGCGTTGGGATCGGTCGCCGGCTTCGAATCACTGGTCCTCGGCGCGGCGGCGCCTTCCTGCCCGGGCGCCTGCGTCCCGGCCGCGCTCCCGGGCGTGCTGGATTTCGACGCGCTGTCCTCGGCGCACGCGCCGAGCAGTAACCCGCCTGCACCCAGCGCGGCGCAGAGCCAGAGTCTCTTGGTTGTCATTGCGGTGTGTTCCTCCCGTCAGGGTCTGATCTGCGCAACCTGGGAACGGACGGCGGAGAAAAGGAGGGGCTTGACGCCGCGCCCGACGGATTTGCCGGAGACTCGCGGGCAGACGCGCTAGCTTGGATGCATCGCGAATGGACGAACGGCGAGGGTCCAAGCGGGCGTGAGATGGCGGCTCGGAGTCCTGGTGACCGGGCTGCTCCTCGCTTCCCGACCGTCCCGGGCGGAGCCGGCCCACTTCGCGCTGCAGGGCGGGACCTGGGGCCTGGGACCGAACGCCGAGCACGCCCTCGCGGTTCAGCTGGAGCTGCGTCCCGGGCTGCGCTGGTGGTGGGTCCGGCCCACCGCCGGCCTGCTCCAGTCGGGCGACGGGACCCAGTACTGGTTCGCCGGTGCCCTGCTCGAGGTTCCCCTCCCGCTCGGCCTGACCGTGGCGCCGGGGTTCGCTCCCGGCCTCCGCACGGTGAACGGCACGAAGAACCTCGGCTCGGTCGTGCTCTTCAAGTCGTCGGTCGAGCTGGGGCTATCGCTGCTCCCCGGCCTCCGGGCATTGATGAGCTTCGCGCACATCTCGAACGGCAAGCTCGCCGCCCCGAACCCGGGCGTCGAGCTGCTGATGTTCGGGGTCGAGCTGTCGCTCGAGTGAGCACGTCGGGCCGATCTAGTCGAACTGCAGCGCGTCGAACGGGACCGGGATGGCGTTCCAGGCCGTCTGGCAGCCGTTGGTGAGGTAGGCGATGTCGAAGATCACCTGCCGGTTAGAATCCAGGCCGAGGATGCGGGTGGTGCTACCGCCGCCGGCGAGGGCGTAGTCGATGAGGAACGACTGCCCGGCCTCGTAGGCGCTCCCGCAGTACTGAGAGGTGAGCTCGGGCTGGTGGTCGAACCGCCAGACCTCCGTCGCGGTCATCGCCACCGGGTCGACCCGGTAAGCCGAGATCAAGCTGCTCGGGAGCGTCTGGCCCACGGGGGCGCCCGCGGGCTGGTTCACGCTGGCGGTCCCGTCGTTGAAGAGCATGAGCAGCCCGTCGGAGGTGATGGACGTGGCGTGCTGTCCGATCGGGTAGACCCCGCCCTGCGCGAGCGTGAGCGCCTTCGCCCGGAGCGAGGGGAAGGTGTACCAGTACTTCGTGGGATCGCCGAGGATCCAGACCGGCGCCCCGGTGGCGTAGTCGATCTTGATCACGAAGTTCTCGCGACTGGAGACGATGACCGTGTCGTCGCTCGGGTCGTAGGTCGCCGCGTTCAGGTGGAACCAGTCGACGCCGGGCCGGACGAACTTGGTCGGGTCGTCACCGGCGTGCGACATGTACGCCGACAGGAGATCTCCCAGCTTCCACCCCGCCAGGACCTGGCCGGTGGGGGAGATGTCGGCGAGCGTCGCGTCGAGCTCGCCCTGGACATCGAACTCGGCGAGGAGCCCCGCCTTTCCGGGATCGATGTTGTGGGTGAAGTCGATCACCGTCGGATCCGTGGCCTGGGCGGGAGTCACCTCGCCGTCGAGCTCGAGCCGCTCCATCGCCGCGGAGGTGGCGCCGCCGACCACGAAGCCGTTGGCGGTGAAGATGGTCGCGCCCGAGGGCGTGCCGGTCCCGACCCAGCGAACCTGGCCGTCGGTGTCGACCACCAGCACCGAGGCCCGGGTGGACTTGAGGGCGAAGAAGTCGAAGCCGAGGGTGCTGCCCACGGCGCGTGGCTGGAGGAGGCTCGGATGGTCGTAGATGCCATCGGTGTCCTCGTACGGCTGGGTTGTGACCTTGACCACGACGTCCGCCCGCGAACCGTCGGTGCCCTGAACCTCCAGGTTCACCTGGTTCTCCGAGCCGGCGTACAGCCCGAACACCGGGACGGTCGCTCCGGTCTCGGTGATCCATCCCCGTCGCTGGAGCGCAGCCTGCGAGTAGCTCACGCTCACCGGCTTCGAGGCGCTGCCCGACCTGGGCTGCACGGTGTAACTCACGGAGGCGAGGTTCGCGAGGCTCGAGCCGGTCAGCTGGAGCATGCTGATGAATGGCGTCGCGCCGGGGGTGCCGGTGACCGTGAGACCACCGCTGCCCTCGGACGAGACCTGGAAGGGAGCCGACCCGCCGCACGCGGCGAGCACGACGAACAGGGAGCAGAACAGGCGAGGGAGCGTCTTCACGCCACCCGGAACCCGTGCTCCCCAACGGAGTTAAAGGGGTTTCAGCGACCGTCGGCCCGACGCCATCCAGTCGAAGAAGCAGCGAACGGCGTGCAACTTGCGATCGCAACGGTGTCGGGCGCTCGGAGCGTCGCGTGTGTCAATGGGCGGCCTTCATCTTGGCCTTGTACTCGGACTTGATCTTGTCCCACTCCGTCTGCTGCGCCGGAGTCATCACATCGCGCAGCTTGGCGCGGTATTCCTTGTCCAGCGCGTCCTGCTTGTCGAACTTCTCCTCGAGGATTCCCTTCATCTTCTCCTTCTGATCCGGGGAGAGCTTGAGGCGGGCGTCGATCTTCTGGAGCTCCGCCTTGACCTTCGCCGCCATCGCGGCGGCCTCGTCGGCGTAGGCCGCCCCGGTCGACAGGGCGACTGCGCAGACGACCCAGCGTGCAACGTTGCTCATGGTCTTCTCCCTCTGCGACGAAACGGCCGGCGCACCGTGGCTCCATCTCCGGACGGGGTTCAATGGCATTTCCAGGGCAGCGGGTCCGCAGGGCCGGACGGTTCGGTCGACGCCCCCCCGGGCCTCTCCGGACCTGGCCCGGAGATCAGCGACACCGTCGTCCATCGTTGAGACGCGGCTCGCCGGCGTGAGACCTCCGGCCCACGGATTTCGCTCTCCGATCGGTTCACTGTGCGCCGCCGAGTTTGGGGCTCGTGGGGGAGCGCCCGCTCGTGGAGGAGGTCGGACCATGGCAACGGACCTGATGGGGCTCATCGGTGGTGTCCTCAACAGCGGTGTCGTCGATCAGATCGG
>DASXGF010000012.1:0-9023 GCA_036489275.1 Myxococcaceae bacterium
AGCTCGTGGACCACCTCGGGGATGGCGTCGTCGGTGCGCTCGCGGACCTTGGCGGCGATGAACGCGACGCCCTCGAGGAGCCGCTCGACGTCCGGGTCGCCGCTGCGCTCGGCGAGCAGCCCCGCGGTGCTGGGGTGCTCCTGCGCGTACGCCCGCCCGAGCTCGCGGAGATAGGCCAGCTCGGATTCGTAGTACTTGCTGAACACCGGCCGGTCCCTCTCCTCTCGGGCCTTCCGGTCAGGCCACCGTCACCTGACCCGACGGGGACACCTCGGTCCGGAACCGCACCGTGGTCTTCGGCCCGTCCGCGAGCTGCGCGGTGATCTCGAACTTCAGCCGCTGCACGTCTTCATCGGGAACGTGGCGCACGCTCACGTTCTTCAGCCGCGGCTCGTAGGCAAGGATGGTGGTGCGAATCGACGCGCCGAGGGTGGGGACGCCCTTGGGGAAGCTGTGGATCAGATCGCTGAAGTCCACCATCCCGAACGCCGCGCATCCCGGCGCCGATCCAGCCCGGGTGTTGAGCAGCGCGTGCAGATGTGAAGCGACGTCGGCGGAAGGATCGCTCCCGCGGGGGTGGGTGCGCTGACCCAGTCGGTGGAGCAGGCCGCGCACCCGTCACCGGTCCCGGGCTACGCCTTGCCCGCCCAGTTGTCCTCGTGCTCGATGCCGCCGTTGGTGTAGGTCCAGTTGATGGTGTGGAAGACGAACCCCACCTCCTCGAGCGGCGGCTCCGTGGCCTGCTCCGGATCGAGGGTGTTCAGGATCATCAGCTTCTGGCTGAAGACCCGTCCGCCCTTGATGGCCACGGTGAAGAACTGCTCCGTCGTCCCGTCGCCGGCAGGATTGGGTCTGTAGAACTTGAAGACGCCCTCGATCGTCTCGTTCTGCACCAGGGCCTTGGCGAGCAGCGGCGAGGCCTTGTCGATGCGCTTGCGGATCATGATCGGCTCGTGCTGCCGGCGTCCGGTGGCCAGGTTGGAGGCCGCCTCCCGTGCGCTGGTCACCCCCGAGTCGAACGAGACGCACTCGAGCGAGTCCGCTCGTCCCATGCTCACCTGGGTGCTCTCGCCCTTGATGTCCTTGCCATTCGCCTTCAGGAACAGATGTACCGACTGAGCCATGAGCTACTCCTTGTCCAGCTTGCCGACCAGCGAGAGGGTGAACGACGCACCCATGTACTTGAAGTGCGGCCGAACCTGGATTCCGCAGCGGTACCAGCCCGGCTGCCCTTCGACGTCGCTCACGGTGATCTTCGCCGACCGAAGAGGCCGTGAGCTCCGAACCGAAGGCGACGGATCTTCCATGTCCGCCACGTACTGGTTGATCCAGAGGTTCAGCTCGCGCTCCAGATCCGCGCGCTCCTTCCAGCTGCCGATCTGCTCGCGCTGGAGCACTTTGATGTAGTGCGCCAGGCGGGTCATGATGAACATGTACGGTAGCTGCGTTCCGAGGCGGAAGTTCGTCTCCGCCGCCTTCCCGTCCGCGCTCTGACCGAAGAGCTTGGGCTTCTGCGTCGAGTTCGCGGAGAAGAACGCCGCGTTGTCCCGATCCTTCTGGTAGGTGAGGCCGATGAAGCCCTCTTCCGAGAGCTCGTACTCGCGCCGCTCGGTGAGGCTGATCTCGGTGGGAATCTTCGTCTGCAGCGCTCCCATCGCCTGGTACTGGTGCAGGGGGAGGTTCTCCACCGAGCCACCGGACTGAGGGCCGATGATGTTCGGGCCCCACCGGAACTTGGCGAAGCTGTCCGAGATCCGGGTGGTGAGGGCGAGCGAGGCGGGTGCCCAGAGGTACTTGTCGTGGCTGTCCACCACGTCCTCGTTGAAGTTGAAGGCCTTCACCGGGATCTGGTTCTCGCCGTAGGGCAGCCGGAGCAGGAACCGCGGCATGCAGAGGCCGACGTAGCGGGCGTCCTCGCTCTCCCGGAAGCTCAGCCATCGCGCGTACTGTGGGCTCTCGAAGAGCGCCTTCAGGTCCTTCAGGTTCGGGACCTTGAGGAAGCTCTTCTCCGGACCGAAGAACTCCGGTGAGGCGTTGGTGATGAACGGCGCGTGGGCGGTGGCGGCAACCGCGGCGCACTTGCGGAGGAGCGTCATGTCCTCCGGGCCCGGGCCGAACTCGTAATTGGCGCAGATGGTCCCGTAGGGCTTGCCGCCGTAGACCCCGTACTCGCGCTTGTAGACGATGTTGTAGAGGCCGGAGTTGGGAAGGTCCGCCTCGTTCTCGAAGTCCTGGAGCAGCTCCGCCTTGCTCACGTTGAGCAGCTGGACCCGGATGTTCTCCCGGAAGTCGACCCGCTCGATCATGAAGCGCAGACCCCGCCAGGCGGACTCCAGCTTCTGGAACTCGGGGTGGTGGAGGACCTCGTTGACCTGGGCGCTCATCCGCGCGTCCAGCTCGGCGATCATCGCGTCGACGAGGGACTTGTCGACCCGCTCGATCGCCTTGCCCGGGGCGAGCAGCTCGGTGATGAACGCGGTCACCCCACGCTTTGCGACGTCGTAGGCGTCGTCGGATGGCTTGAGCTTGGTCTCGGCGAGGATGTCGTCCAGCAGCGATACCTCGGTCGCCTTCGCGCCCGCTCCGCTGGTCTCGGTCTTGGTGTCGGCCATGAGCGTTCTCGGCTCCTACTTGGTGTCCTTGCTTCCGATGCCCAGCTCCGCCATCAGCTTGGCGCGATTGGTCTCGTCGCCGAGCAGGTTCTGCAGCTTCTTGCGGAAGGCCGGCACGTTCCCGAGCGGGCTCTTCAACGCGGTGAGCGCCTTGCGCAGCTCGAGCAGCTTCTTCAGCTCGGGGACCTGGTTGACGATCGCCTCGGGACCGAAGTCGTTCAGGTTCTTGAACTTCAGATCGACGGTGAGGCTCGCGTCCTTCTCGGCGGAGAGCTTGTCGGCCACGGACGCGGTCAACCCGAGGTTCTGCTTCTCGAGGACGTCGTTGAAGTTGTCCTTGTCGATGCCGACGGTCTTGCGGTCCTCGAGCGACTTCTCGTCCTCGGGGACGTTCGGGTTGTACTCACCCATCACGAGGATGTTGAGCGGAAGCTCGACTTCCTCCTGCGCGCCTCCGATCTCGGTCTTGTAGAGGATGTTGACGCGCTCCTTCGGAGCGACGGTGGCGTCCTTCCCCATGTACGACCCCCTGCCAGTGGCGCGCCCTCTGCCGGCGCGGCCGGTGAGTCAATCACGTCTGGACCCGTGCTGCAGCCGATGGCGAGATGCGGCACAACCGCTGGAAGTAACCGGCGTCCTCCTCTGACAAGGCGCCGCTGGCCCGGGAAGACAACAGGCCCTCCAGGCACTCCGCGGTCAGCGCCGGCTCCCAAGTGTCCAGGTCGTGCGCCGTGCATTCCCGTGCCAGCGCCGCGTAGAGCGCGCGGGCGACTGCCGGCTGGTTGGGGGCGCACAGCTTTGCGAGTTCCAGCCTCAGACGAAAACGCGCCCGGCCGCTGTCCGCGGTCTGCACCCGGCCCTGTAAAAGGGCCAGTGCCTCCGCCCCTTTTCCCGTCGCGAAGAGCGACTTGGCCTCGCCCACGGACTCGGCCGTCGAGTCTGTGCCGGAGCCCGCCCCTGGGGCCGTTCCGCCTCCCCCCCGCACCTCCAGGTCGAGCCAGGCGCGCGTCTGGGCGTCGGCCACCGGCGAGCCGTCCGAGGCCGAGAGCTCCACCGCCTCCGGCACCCGGCGAAGCCAGGCCCCGAGCTCGGCGACGAGCGCCGCCCGGGCCCCGGTGTGCCCCAGGCCGGCGAGGGCCGCCGCGCTGAAGCGGTGCAGGTCCAGCTGGAACCGGTGCTGGATCAGCGCGGACTCGGCCTCCTCGAGGAGCTCCACCCACTTGGCGTTGGTGGCGAGCGCTTGCAGCTGCGCGCGCAGGTCCGCGGGGAGGCCCGCGAAGGGACAGCGGCCGTTCGAGCCGCGCGGTGGCGGCTGCGACAGGTGAAGCCAGATCCCGGTCCGCAAGAGGCGATAGGAGACGGGATCCGCGGGGCCAGCCCGGCGAACGTCCGCCGCGGCCTGGCAGAGCGCCGCGCCGACCTCCCGCAGCCAGGCAGTCGCATCTGCGCCGCGGGTGGGCATCGCCGGAGCGGCCACGGACGCCGCCGCGGCCGTCGGCGCCGAGCCAGACGTGGAGCCCGTCGACGCCGAGGGCCCAGGCTCCGGAGCGGGAGGCGGCGGGGGCGGGGCCTCGGGCGGCAGCTGCAGCCGGAGCCGCTCGAGGGCCTCCATGAGCGGACCGAACGCCGGCCCGCCCTCGGTGAGGCGGGTGCGGCAGACATCGGAGAGCCGCTGCGCGGCGGGGACGAGGGCCTCGACGACGTCGCGATCCCCCGCGGCGGGGACCAGGTCCCCGATGGACAGCGAGACCCGCTGCACGAACCAGCCCACCGCGTTGGCCCGCGCCTTCTGTCGCTTGCTGTCGGGGAAGAGCGAGTCCCAGAAGCGATCGGTCAGCTCCGAGACCAGCACCATCCCCTCGAGCAGGCCGGAGAGGCTCTTCTTCGGCGCGAAGAGCGCAAATCCAGTGTACGCCGCGAGGAGCATGTCCTTGGACTTGGTGCCCAGGAGCTTCTTGCCCAGGGTGGCCACCTGCAGCCAGTCCACGGTCCCCCCGGTGGGGGCCTCGAGCTTGCCCACCTCGACGAGGATGCGCTCGTAGTCCGGCTCGTAGCGGGCGCTGCTGCCGGAGGGCGTGGCGGCGGAGATGGGCTCGAGCCAGGGTTGGATGCGCTGGGTCAGCTCTTCGCGGGTGAGGGTCACGTGGGTCAGCCCTGGAGGAACGCGGAAAAGAGGTCCCGGAGGGGTCGATCCGGCTCGCTCACCGCCGTCCGTTGCTCCGGGGTCAGCGCGGCGAGCGCGGTCTCGGCGGCGGTCCGCTGCGTGGTCCGCAGCGGCCACACCAGATTCGACCGCGGATCCGGCCGCGCCAGGAGCCCGAGCACCGACGCCGGCGGCGCGCCGAGGCAGAGGAGGAGCCGCGGCGGCGCGGCCTCGGTCCAGAAGAAGGGGGGCGGGCTCCGCCACCGCAGCGCCCTCCGCGCGAGCTCCAGCCACACCGCCGGACCCTCACCGGCCAGGGGACAGTCGAGCACCACCCTCGCGGCGCGCGACGGGAGCTCCCCCGCCTCGGCGGCGCAGGCGCCGAGGAACGTGCGCAGGCCGTACGCCGCTCCCGCGGGCGGCTCTCCGAGTGAGGTGAGCAGTCCGCTCGCGGGCTGATCCAGCAGTCGCTCGGCGAGCTCGTCGGCCAGGTCCCACTCCGCCGGCCCGGGAAGAGGCAGCTGCCGGATGCGCTCGAGCACCGCCGGCCCGGCCAGGCTCGCGGAGTCGCGGCCGAGCCGTGCCACCTCGCCGAGGAACATCGAGAAGGCGAGCGGGGCCCGCGGGTAGGTCCGGGCGAGCTGCCCGGCATCCACCGGCAGGAAGGCGGCGAAGGGAAACACCCGGCCCACCGCATCGCGGCTGGGGAGCAGCGCTCCCACCAGCGCGGTCCGCGCCTGCGGGACCGCGTGGACGAAGCACACCGGAAGCGCGGGCAGCGCCGCCTGGGTGCGGTACATGCCCTCCTGCGCCTCCTCCAGCCACCGGGAGAACTCGACCGCCGCGGGGTCGACGACGTTCGCGCGAAGGAAATCGCCCTGGGAAGGAATCTTCCCGTACAGCCCCGGGGTGGACGCGGCAGGCACGGCGGGTCACTCGCAGGCGCGGAGGGGCGACAGCCCCGGACCGCGGAACACGGCCAGGAAGCTCGACTTCCGCGAGCCCTGGCCCGGGGTGAAGGGAGACTCGCCGCGGACGGGCTTCACGTCCACGAGCACCTCGGCGTCGAGGGTGGGCACGCGCCAGGAGAGGGTGAACATCGCCGGCGAGGAGCCGCGGACCGTCGCCTGCTCGAACAGCCGGAGCAGTCCCCAGTCACCGTCCTGCTGGATGACCTCCACCTTCCCGCGCGGGTCCCGCACCCGGATGGAGGCGCCGGGCGTCTTCCCCGGCGACGGCCAGCGGAACGCCCGCCACTCCTCGGGCCCGTTCCGGTACTCGAAGGTGTCGCCGTCCACGGTGAGGGCGACGCTGGCCAGCTTCGGCACCGGGTGAATGTGCACCGAGAAGGGAACCTGGGGGTCGTTGCTCGAGGGCGGGAACAGTGCCCGGGTCACCTCGTTGGCCCGGCCGAGGTAGCCGATGACGTCGGGCGGGTAGACGTGCTCGCCGCTGGGGTTGAGGAAGCGGTCGCCGGCCCGGACGACGTTGGTCTTCATGTTCGCGTCGAAGAAGGTCCAGAGCTGGCCGGTCTTCGGACGGAAGAAGTCCGCCACGTCCGCCAGCGGCGCATCCGCCGGCACCGGCGCGAAGGGGTAGCGCTTTGCCAGCGTCCGGAACGGCTCGCCCACGCCGTTGCAGAAGTTCCGGAGGGCCTCCGACTTCTGGGCGCCGGTCACCACCCGGTACGCCTCCTCCAGCGGCGGGCTGGTCAGCTTGTAGAGGACGGGGCGGAGGAGTCCCGCGTTCTGCGAGGCGAGGAGCCCCTCCAGGGAGGCGCGGGCGGACTTGATCCGCAGCGCGAGCCCCGACGCATCCTGGCTCTCGGCGCGGAAGCCGTCGCGGAGCACCACCAGCTGCTCGTAGTAGCGGTCGATGGGCGCCGGCTGCTTCTCTCCGCGGCTCACCCCGAAGCTGGTGAACGGCTCGAAGAACTGGCGCACGTCGGTGGCGGTGAGGAGCCGGTCCGGGTCGTTCCTGTTGCCCGAGGGGAGCGGCACCTGCGCCGCGGGCGTGGTGTCGAGCTTCTTCAGCAGCCGGTCCTTGAGGTCCAGGCCGAGCTGCTCCACCCGTCCCTCGAGGCGGGTGTTGTCCGCCACCCGCTCGAAGAGCACCGACAGCGGCGGGGTGGTGCCGCCGGTCAGGTCGTCCAGCAGGGCCTGCACCTTCGCGCGATCGCCCCGCATGGGAGCGAGCTCGATGGACTCGAGGAAGCCTCGCCACTCGGCGATGTAGGCCTTGAAGTAGGCGGACTCGAGATCTGCGGGCGTCGAGCCGGCGGCGCCCGGCGCGGCGAGGACCCAGCCGTCCGCGTCCTTCATGCCCGCCTTGAGGAGCTCGCCCACCTTCCCGGTGTAGGCGCGCTTGGTGAACGCGGCCCGGACCTTCGACTTCGAGGTGTACTCGGGCAAGGTTCCGCCGAGGAGACCGTTGAGGGTGAGGTCCTCCACCTGCTGGCCCGCCGCGGTGATGACCTGCTCCAGCGCGAGGTCCGCGAGCGGCAGGCCGCGGAGCACCGTCCGGCTCCTCTCCACCAGCCGGCCGTCGCGGGGCAGCGCCAGCCCAGGGTCCTGGGCGAGCAATCGTAAGTAAGTCGCCACGTGCGCCCGGAGCGCCTGGCCCTCGTCGCTGGACTCGGAGAGCGCGCGGGCGAAGTACGGGCGGGTGATGCGGGTGGCCATCCACTCCCGGATGGGCTCGTCGAGCGGGGGCTCTCCCTCCTCGCGCGGCGCGGTGAGGAGGAGGTGGAGCTTCAGCGCCTCCCAGTACGGCAGGTGCGTCCGGGCCACCAGCTTCGGAGGCGGGGCTTTCACGAAGTCCGCCAGGTCGGAGTCG
Source organism: Myxococcaceae bacterium (assembly GCA_036489275.1). GTDB lineage: Bacteria > Myxococcota > Myxococcia > Myxococcales > Myxococcaceae > RPRB01. The sequence goes on from DASXGF010000012.1 coordinate 7,591, forward strand.
CTCAGCTCGACCACCTGCTTCACCACCAGGTCCCGCACCGTCGTGCCGTAGAAGGGCCGCAGCTCCTCGAGCACCGCATCGCCCTGCCACATCCCGAAGCGCATGGTGAGCGGCGGGCCCTCGGCCTTCGTGGCGAGCAGCTCCTCGAGCCGGACGCGCAGCGGGGTGAGCGCCTTGAGCGTGCCGGTGGAGCCGCTGAGCTTTCCCTTCATCCCCGCGACCAGGTCCCGGGTGGAGTGGACGAGCGAGAGGTTCCGGAAGAAGGACACCGCGGGGAGGACGATGAGCAGCGCGGCCAGGGCGAGACCGCCGAAGGTGTAGGCGCGCTGGACGAGGAGGTCTCGCCGGCTCGCGCTCGCGCTGCGCACGGCGAGGCTCTGGTCCTTGAAGATGACCTTCCCGAAGACGTCGCGGAGGAAGTAGCTCTTCGGGTCCTGGACGGCGGCCTCGGCCTCGGGGACCACGCCCTGGATGCCGAAGGCGGAGGCCATCGCCCGCATCACCCGGTCGATGGGCCGTCCTTCCTGGGTGCCGCTGGTGAAGTACACGCCGCGCAGCAGAGGAGTGTCCTGATAGACGTTGGCGGCGAAGACGGTCTGGATGAACTCGGTGAGGTTGCTGCGGAGCGCGTCGAACTGCGCCGGGAACTGGAAGATGCGCTCGCGGTCCTCCAGCCGCCGGGCCTTGGCCAGCCGGTCCAGAGACCAGGTGCTCACCTGCGTCGACAGCTCGTCGAAGAGCTCGGCGAACCGCTCCCCGGGGGCCTTGCCCTCGGCGACCGGGAGGGTGAAGCCCCAGATCTGTCCGCGCTCGTTCTTTCCCAGCTCGCCGAAGGTCTCGACGAAGCCGGCGAGGAGGTCGCACTTGGTGAAGAGCACGTAGACCGGCAGCACCACCTTGAGGCGGGTCATCACCTCGTCCATCCGCTCGCGGATGCGCTGCCCGAGAGCCGCCGAGCCCTCCTCGTCCAGCTCGACGAGGTCGCCCACGCTGACCGCGACCAGGAGCCCGTTGAGCGGCCGTCGCGGGCGGTTCTTCGCCAGCATGTCCAGGAAGGCGAGCCACTCGTCGCGGTCGTTGTCCTCGGTGGTGTAGCGACCGGCGGTGTCGAGGATGACGGCCTCGTTGGTGAGCCACCACTCGCAGTTCCGGGTGCCGGCCACGCCCTTCACCCCGCGGCCGCCGGCGGAGAGGTAAGGGAACTGCAGCCCGGACTTGCTGAGCGCGGTGCTCTTGCCCGCTCCCGGTGGCCCGATGATCACGTACCAGGGCAGCACCCCCAGCGCGTCGGTCTTGCCGCGGGCGATCTTGCTGGACTTGAGCGCGCTCACCGCCTTGCCGAACTCGGACTGGAGCGCCTGGATCTCCGGCTGCTGGTCCGGGCGCGCCTGCGCGGCGAAGGCCTCGCCCTGGGACTTGAGGGTCTTCTCGAT
>DASXGF010000053.1:0-18091 GCA_036489275.1 Myxococcaceae bacterium
CTTCCGACCGCTTCGTGGCGCGTGAACGCGGACGAGGTCTCGCCTTGGGAGGCGAAGTACGAGGGCACCTTACGAGGTGTTTGACACCCCTTACGAGGTGTTTGACACCTTCCCTTACGAGGTGTTTGACACCTTTGGGGGGGGGGTCCACCTTGAGAGTCGAGAGGCTCTTGAGAGGTGTCTCTTGAGAGGTGTCAATCACCTCGTCGTGCCTCGTCGTGCCGTCGTCATCTGGTCGGGTCGAGAACGGCAGATGCCGGCGACGCCGTGTCGAAAGTCCACGACGAGATATGCCCGAGACACTTCGGTCCGAAGCCTCATCGGGACGTTGACGGACTCCGATCTCTACCGAGACCCGGGTCTTACTTGAGACGAGGACAAGCTCAGGCGACCTGTCTCAGGCCTGGACGAGAGCAACCTGCTCAAACTTCGCGCGTAGGGACGGTCGGAGGAAGGGTCGGAACGCGTGTTCCGGAAACGGAGCCGAGACGTCGCCACCTCTCCAGCGCACCGATGCGGCGGCGAAGGCGCTACGAAAGGCTCTGTACCCGTCGATGAATGCGGCTCTGAGCTTTGCCGAGGCTGTGTGGCACCAGGGGCGCCGCGTGCGCTTCGGCCGTTCGGGTCGGTGTTGCGGATCCTGAATGAGCACACCGCGCCGACCGAGAACGCGTGGATGGTCACGCCGGCCCTGGACGTCGATGCTCTCGAGCGCGCGATGGAGAAAGCGACGCCAGACGGATATTCGAGTGAACCGCTCCACCGGCAGCGGAGTGATCGCGAGGACTTCCTCCTCCGCGAATCGCCGATCGAAATGAGGCACCACTTCCCTCGCAGATCGCGCACCCCAACGCCGGCTCCAGTTGAACCAACTGAAGCGACGGACCGCCTTGCCGAGCATCTCCGGAACGGAGTTCAAGCCCGGCCATTCCTTCCAGCTTCGAACGAGACCTTCTTTGACCCCGTGAGCGACGATGTATCGCGCGCGCTCCAGGAGAGCGGGTTCATCGAGGACAGGCTCGGCCGAGTATCGCCGCTCCCAGAACGAGCCTCTCCACCCGATGAGCTTTCCCACTTTCTTGGAAAGGTTCGCGAGCAGGTACCGCATGAACTCCGGGAGGTTGCAGCGCGGAGCTCGAACGAGCATGTGGACATGGTTCGAGGCGACGCTGAAGACGAACAGTTCGATGCCGTGCGTTCGAACGGCGCGCGCCAGTACACCGCCCAGGACGTCGTTCGTCTCGTCGGATGGACGGAGCAGCAGACGCCCCTGGAAGCACCTCACGGTGACGAAGTAGATCACCGAAGGTTCGTACATCCTTAGCGGCCATCCCAATGTGAGCCCCCTTGTGTTGGGAGGCCCTCAGCACGAAGTGCGCCATGCCGCGCTGCGGGACTGACGAGGCACTTACGAGGCACTTACGAGGTGTTTGACACCCCGTCAGAGACACCCCGTCAGACCGACCCCATCAGAGGCAGAGGCACCGGTCAGAGGTGCGTCGGCTTCTTCATCAACGACGGGATGCCGCGCCGCCACGCATCCGACAACCGGGCCACAGGCAGGTCGACCAGGCCGGAAATGACCAGCCGGTCTCCGCCCACCGTCCCGACGCTCGCGAACGGGACACCCGCCGCCTTGCACGCCGCCGCGATCTCCGCCTCGCGCTCGGCCGCGTAGGAGATCACCACCCGCGATGCGTCCTCCGCGAAGAGGTAGGCGTGCGCCGGCACCGATCCGACCGGCAGCGACACAGACGCCCCGACGACGTTTTCCCTGTCCGCCATGCAGCACTCGGCGAGCGCCACCGCCAGCCCGCCCTCGCTCGTGTCGTGCGCCGAAGACACCTTCCGGGTTCGCACCAGGTCACGCACCACCGACTGCAGCGCCTTCTCCCGCGCGGCATCGAGCACCGGAGGGCGGCCCGCGATCTTCCCCGCGGTCATCAGCAGCCACTCGGAGCCGCCCAGCTGCCCCCGCGTCTCGCCGAGCACCGCCACCTTGTCCCCGGCCTTCCGGAACACGCCCGCACACGTCGCGCTCACGTCCGGCAACAGCCCGACCACCGCCACCGTCGGCGTCGGCAGGATCGCTTTGCCCTCGGTCTCGTTGTAGAGGCTCACGTTCCCGCTCACCACCGGGACGGCCAGCTCGCGGCAGGCCGTCGCGATCCCCCGCGTCGCCTCCGCGAACTGCCACATGATCTCCGGCCGCTCGGGATTGCCGAAGTTCAGGCAGTCCGTCAGCCCCAGCGGCTCGCCACCCACGCAGGACACGTTCCGCGCGCACTCGGCCACGGCCAGCCGCGCTCCCTCGAACGGGTCGAGGTAGACGAACCGCGCGTTGCAGTCCACGGCGAGCGCGAGTCCCTTGTCGGTCCGCTCGACACGCACCACCGCCGCATCCGCCGGGCCCGGCCGCACCACAGCGCCGAGGCGAACCGTGTGGTCGTACTGCTGGATGAGCCACTCCTTGCTCGCGATCGTCGGCCGCGCCAGGAGCGCGAGCAGCGTCTCGCCGTGGTCACGCCCGGGCGCCACCGACAGCGGATCGAAGGCCTGGAGCGCGTCCTGCTCCGGAGGCCGCCGCGTCGGCCGGTCGTAGAGAGGCGCGCCGTCGGTCAGTGGCCTCACGGGCAGGTTGGCGACCTCCTTCCCGCCGTCGAGGATCCGCACCCGCCCGTCGTCCGTCACCCGCCCGATGACCGCCGCGTCCAGGTCCCACTTGTGGAAGATCCGGAGCACCTCGTCCTCGCGGCCCTGCTTGGCCACGATGAGCATCCGCTCCTGGCTCTCGGAGAGCATGACCTCGTACGGCGTCATCCCCTCCTCGCGCCGTGGCACTTTCGCCACGTCGATCTCGATGCCACTGCCCGCCCGGCCGGCCATCTCGATGGACGAGCTCGTCAGCCCCGCGGCGCCCATGTCCTGAATGCCGACCAGCGCGTCGGTCTTGAAGATTTCCAGGCATGCCTCGAGCAGCAGCTTCTCGGTGAACGGATCGCCCACCTGCACCGTGGGGCGCTTGCTCTCGCTGTCCTCGTCGAACTCGGCCGAGGCCATCGTCGCCCCGTGGATGCCGTCGCGCCCCGTCTTGCTCCCCACGTAGAGGATGGGATTGCCGACGCCGGAGGCCGTTCCCTTGAAGATGCGGTTCGACTCCAGCACGCCGACAGTGAAGGCGTTCACCAGGCAGTTGCCGTTGTAGCTCTCGTCGAAGGCGACCTCGCCGCCCACCGTCGGCACGCCGATGCAGTTCCCGTAGCCGCCGATCCCGCGCACCACGCCATCGAGCAACCACGCCGTCTTCGGATGGGACGGATCCCCGAAGCGGAGCGAATTCAGCGAGGCGATCGGCCGCGCGCCCATCGTGAAGACGTCGCGGAGGATGCCGCCCACGCCGGTCGCCGCGCCCTGGTAGGGCTCGATGTAGCTGGGGTGGTTGTGGCTCTCCATCTTGAAGGCCGCCGCCATCCCGCCGCCGATGTCCACCACGCCCGCGTTCTCTCCCGGTCCCACCAGCACCCGCGGCCCGCTCGTCGGGAACCCACGGAGGTGCTTGCGCGAGGACTTGTACGAGCAGTGCTCGCTCCACAGCACGCTGAAGATGCCGAGCTCGAGCAGGTTCGGGTCCCGGTCCAGGTGCTCCTGGATGCGGGCGTACTCGGACTCGCTGAGCCCGTGCTGCGCGATGACGTCCTTGCTCTGAGCCATGTCAGTGGAGGAACGAGGCCAGCACCCGGCGGCCGTCGGCATTGCCGAGCAGCGGCTCGGCGTTCCGCTCGGGGTGGGGCATCATCCCCAGCACGTTCCCCGAGGAGTTCACGATGCCGGCGATGTCGTTCCGGCTCCCGTTGGGATTCTGAAGGTAGCGGAAGACCACCTGGCCTTCGCCCTCGAGCCGCTTCAGGCCGTCGTCGTCGATGAAGTAGTTCCCGTCGCCGTGGGCGATGGGAATCTTCAGCGTCCCACCCACGTCGAGGTCCGTGGTGAAGCGCGTCTTCGTCCTCTCGGTGCGGAGCAGTACGTCCTGGCAGATGTACTGGCGGTTCGCGTTCTGGAGCAGCGCGCCGGGCAGCAGCCCTGCCTCGGTCAGGATCTGGAAGCCGTTGCAGATGCCGATGACCGGTCCTCCCTTCCGGGCGAACGCGGCCACCTCCTCCATCACTGGCGCGAAGCGAGCGATGGCTCCGCAGCGCAGGTAGTCGCCGTAGCTGAATCCGCCGGGGAGGATGACCAGCTCGCTCCCACGCAGGTCGTGATCCTTGTGCCACAGCATCTGAGGCTGATGGCCGAGCACCTTCCCCGCCGCGTGAAAGGCGTCCTCGTCGCAGTTGCTGCCCGGGAAGACGACGATCCCGACCCTCATCCGATCTCCACCCGGAAGTTCTCCACCACCGTGTTGGCGAGGAGCTTCCGGCACATCTCCTCCACCTGCGCGCGGGCCTCGGTGCCGTTCCCGTCGGGGAGCTGGAGCTCGATGTACTTGCCCAGGCGCACGCCGGAGACCTGGCCGAAGCCGAGCGCATGCAGGCTGCCCTCCACGGCCTTTCCCGCCGGGTCGAGCACCCCTGGCTTCAGCGTCACGTACACCCGTGCGAGCATGTCTCCTCCGGTGCGACATCCGCGGGCGGCCCGCGGGTCGGCGCCGCCTCTATCAGCCGTGCGAGGAAGCGTCCACCCGTGTCTTAATGCGGGGTTAGAGTGTCGGCCAGCACAGTTGGGTCCCGCGTGGTAACGCTTGGGAGATGCCGTCCTGGGCGCTGTGGCCCGGGTGCGTCGCGCTCCTGCTGCTCCGCGCCCTCATGGCCGCAGCGGAGTCGGCGCTCTCGGGCGTCTCCGACCTGAAAGCCAAGGAGCTGGCCACCCAGCACGGGAGGGCCGGCCGCCGTGTACTCCGTCTGCGCACCCAGCGGGAGATGACCGCGGCCTCGCTGCGCATCGGGATGGTGCTCAGCGGCTTCCTGGCGGCTGGCGTCGGGGCGCTCGCGCCGCCGGCGATGGTTCAGTTCGACGTCTCCCGGCTGGGCGGTTTCTGGGGCGCTCTCGCGGCGCCGCTGGCCGGCGTGCTCTTCGTGGGCCTCCTGGCCGCGCTGGCCGACGTGACGGCCCGGGCCATCGCGAGCACCGATCCGGAGAACGCCGCGCTCCGGCTGTCCTGGCTGGCGGCCTTGCTCTCGTGGGTGCTCGGCCCGTTCGCCCGCGTGCTGCTCGCGGGGGTGAACCTCGTCCTCCGGCCGTTCAAGATCCGCGCGCGCTTCGAGCCACCACCGCCGCCGCTCGAGGAGCTGGAGCGGATGCTCGCCGCCCAGGCCGCGAACCAGAAGGTGGATGCGAGCGCGCCCGAGCTCATCCGGAGCGTGTTCGAGCTCTCGGACAAGCGCTGCCGCGACGTGATGGTTCCCCGGACCGAGGTGGTGGCCGTGGAGATCTCCACGCCGCCGACGGAGATCCTCCGCATCCTCGCCGAGGAGAACCACAGCCGGATCCCGGTCTACCGCGACGACATCGACCACATCGTGGGGGTGCTTCACGCGCGCGACCTGATCCCCCTGCTGCAGCATCCGGAGCTGATCGTGCTGCAGGATTTGGTGCGGCCCGCGGTGTTCGTGCCCTGGATCAAGCCGGTGGGAGACCTCCTCCGGGAGATGCAGCGGCGGCGGATCCACATGGCCATGGTCACCGACGAGTACGGCGGCTTCATGGGCGTGGTGACGCTCGAGGACATCCTCCGGGAGATCGTCGGCGACATCGCCGACGAGTTCGAGCAGACCGAATCGCTCATCGAGAAGCAGCCCGACGGCTCCTTCCTGGTGGACGCGATGCTCGAGGTGGACGAGTTCGCAGAGGCGTTCGGCCTACCCCTCCCCGAAGGCGAGTACGAGACGCTCGGCGGGTACCTCAGCTCGCTTGCCGGAAGCATCCCGGAGGTGGGGGACCGCTTCACCTACGACGGCTGGCAGTTCACCATCGCCTCGAAGCAGGGGCCCCGCCTGGGCCGAGTCCGGATGACCCGGCTCAAGGCGCCGACGGCGTCGCGCGAGGGCGGTACCCAGCCGACGACCGCAACCTCCTGAGCCCGCGCTGGGCGGCCCGAGGCGCGCCGCCGTCGCTCGAACCCAAGGGATTGCGCGTACTTCGACGTGATTGACACCACCTCGAGGGACGCCGCGAGGCGCGACGTCGCGGGACAAGGTCCCGAGGCGACTACGAGTCTCCGACGCCCGAGGTGGGCACGAGGGTCGGCGGATGACTTCGAGGGACCTCGAGGCGGTTGACACCACGTCGAAGAGAACGCCTGAACTCGAGGGATTGCGCCTACTTCGAAGTGTCTGACACCGCGTGGGGGGAGGGCGTAGGGACAGCGCTGGGGAGCTACCGATGTCAGCGCCCGAGCAGCGGGTTCAATGCCTCGATGCTCAGCGGCCAGCCGTTGCGCTGGGCAACCAGCTGTAGCGCGCGGGCGAACTCCGGCGCGCTCTGGAAGCGCTTCTCCCGGTCGGCGAACGTCGCCTGACGCACCACCCGCGCGAGGTACTCGGGAACGCCGGGGCGAAGCGGCTCCAGCAGCGGAATCTGCGCGTCCCGCACCCGTGCCAGCAGGTCCAGCTCGCTCGCGTTCGGGAACAGCCGCTGGTTCGCCACCAGCTCCCAGAGAATGATGCCCACCGAGTACAGGTCGCTCCGTGCATCCACCACGTCGCCCACCACCTGCTCCGGGCTCATGTAGGCGACCGTCCCGCGCAGCGCGCCCTGCTCGGAGCGCGGGTAGCCATCGAACTCGGCGATGCCAAAGTCGGTCAGCTTCACGTCCCCGCCGACAGACAGCAGCACGTTCGACGGATTCACGTCGCGGTGGACCAGCGTCGCCGGTGGAGTCGCCCCGATTCCCCCGTGCAGATAGGAGAGCGCATCGAGCAAGCACCAGGCGATGAAGTTCGCCGACTGCAGCGGCATCGGTGTTCCGGCTTCCACCAGCAGATCCAGGAAGTAGGCCAGTGTCCGCCCCGGCACGAGCTCCTGGACCATCAGGTAGTCCTGCCCCGACTTGAAGCAGCGGAACGTCCGCACCAGGTGCTTGTGCTGCAGCCGGACGGCGATCTTCGCCTCGTCGATGAAGTGCTTCACGTGCGCACCGTCGTTCCGGTACGCCGGGAGCAGCCGCTTGAGCACCACCTCCGGCCCCTCACCCGCGGCCGGGCTCGTCGAGGACATGGGCCTGGCCTGGTAGACCTCGGCCATCCCGCCCACCGCGAGCCGGCCCACGATCTCGTACCCTCCGAGCTCCCGCTCCAGCGGCACAAACCGGGAGTCTACTCCGCCCGGCGGGGGACCCGACGGTTCCAGTGGAAATCCGTCGCCGGCCGACGCATTGTGCGCGCGCACCTCCAGAGGGAATCGATGACTTTCACGCCGGAACTGGTCTCAGGCATCGGGGCACTGCTCTTCTGCGCGATCGGAACGATCGTCGGGATGCTCGGCCCCGAGCTCCTCTTCCCGCTCTGGCGGATGTTCGGGGCCCGCTCGGTCCCCCTCTCCCGCTTCGCGTCCGTGGGGCTCGGCCTCTTCGGAGGCTTCGTCGGCGGCATCATCACGCCGTTCTTCGCCCCCGCCGGTCAGATGTTCTACACGGGGTGGTGGGGCTTCCTGCTTGCCGCGGCCAACGCCGGCGGGGTGATCTTCACCGGGGCGATGATCGCCTCGGTCCCCGACCGGAACGCCGGCTACTGACCACGCCCGCCGTCAGGGGTCCTTGGCCGTCCCCAACGGGTCGTCCCAGCCGCCGCATTCCGCCGCCAGCCGCTCGGCCTCGCGCGGTCCCCAGCTCCCCGGCTCGTAGAACTGCAGGGGCGTGACGTTGTCCAGCACCGGCTCCACCACCGCCCAGGCCGCCTCCACCGCGTCCTGCCGGACGAAGAGCGTCGCGTCGCCGTTCATCGCGTCGGTCAGCAGCCGCTCGTAGGCATCCGCCTCGTCACCTGCGTCCTGCTTCACCGCCTCGAGCTCGACCGTCGTGCCCACCAGCTCGGCCCCCGGCTTCTTCACCCGCGCGCTCAGGGACAGCTTCACGTCCGGGCCGAGGCGAAAGCGGAAGGTGTTCGCGTCGCGCCGGGTCAGCTTCCGGAGCGGCGGCCGCCGCAGCTTCACCGTCACCTCGGTGGCGGTCACCGGCAGGCACTTGCCCGAGCGGATGAGGAACGGCACCCCATCCCAGCGCCACGAGGACACTTGAAGTCGCACCGCCGCGTAGGTCTCCACCTGCGAGTGCGGAGCCACCCCCGGCTCCTGCCGGTATCCGACGAACTGCCCCCGCACCACGTCCTCTGGGCGAAGCGGCGGGATGGCGCGGAATACGTCCGCCACCTCGTTCCGCACCGACTCCCAGTACAGGTCCGACGGCGGCTCCATCGCCAGGAACCCGACGACCTGGAGGAGGTGGTTCTGCACCACGTCCCGGATGCATCCGGTCTCGTCGTAGAACTTCCCGCGGCCCTCGATGCCGAAGCTCTCGGCCATCGTGATCTGCACGCTCTCGACGTAGTTCCGGTTCCAGATCGGCTCGAGGAAGGTGTTGGAGAACCGGAAGAAGAGGAGGTTCTCCACCGCCTCCTTCCCCAGGTAGTGGTCGATGCGGAAGACCGACTGCTCGGGGAAGACTTGATGCAGCACCCGGTTCAGCTCCTCGGCGGACTTGAGGTCGCGACCGAACGGCTTCTCCACGATCACTCGCGCGCCGGCGGCGCAGCCGGACTTGCTCAGCGCCTCGGTCACGGTGGCGAACAGCGTCGGGGGAATGGCCAGGTAGTGCGTGGCCGCGCACGCACCGTCGAGCATCGCCTTCAGCTGGACGAAGGTCTGCGGGTCCCCGTAGTCGCCGTCCACGTAGCGCAGCTGCGACATCAGCCGCGAGAACGCCGGCTCGCGCACGCCCGGGCCGTGCTTCTCCACGCTGTCCTTCGCTCGTGCCTTCAGCTGCTCGAGCGTCCAGCCGGCCTTCGCCACGCCGATGACCGGACAGTCGAGATGCCCGTGCTCCACCATCGACTGGAGCGCTGGGAAGATCTTCTTCCACGCGAGGTCACCGGTCGCGCCGAAGAACACCAGGGCGTCGGAGCGGCTGGATCGCGGGCTCTGCGAGAACGCATCCGCGGTGCTCATGGCGGCCGGGGTCGTATCAGCCGGCGAGCGAGGCGTACAGCCGTTCGTAGGCCGCGGCCGAGCTCTCCCACGACCAGTCCTGCAGCATCCCCCGCCGCCGGAGTGCATCGAGCTCGCCACGCCGATGCCGCCACCAGTCCATCGCCCGGCCGCTCGCCCAGAGCAGGCCAGCGACGTCGAAGTCGCGGAACTTGAAGCCGGTTCCCCCGGGGAGGTCCGCGTCCTGCACCGTGTCCTCAAGCCCCCCGGTGGCGCGAACCACCGGCACCGTCCCGTAACGGAGCGAGTACATCTGGTTGAGCCCGCACGGTTCGTAGAGCGACGGCATCAGGAAGAAGTCCGACCCGGCCTCGACCAGGTGAGAGAGCACCGGCTCGAAGCCGATGAAGGCGCGGAAGCGGTCCGAGTGGGCCTGGGCGAGCGAGCGGAGCCCGTCCTCGTACCAGCGTTCCCCACTGCCGAGCACGACCACCTCGGCCCCGCGGTCGAGCAGCGTGGGAATGGCCTCCAGCAGGAGCGAGATCCCCTTCTGCCCGGCGAGCCGGCTCACCACCCCGAAGAGCGGCGCATCGGAGACATGGTCCGGGTCGGGGAACCCGAAGCGGTGGCGCAGCTCGGCCTTGCACACTGCCTTCCCCGAGAGGTCGTCGGCATCGAACGGCGCGGGGAGCTGCGGATCGGTCCGAGGATCCCACTCGTGGACGTCGATGCCGTTGAGGATGCCGTGCAGTTCGTGGGCACGCGCCTGGAGGATTCCCTCGAGCATGCTGCCGTGGCCCTCGGTCTGGATCTCCTTCGCGTAGGTGGGGCTCACCGTGTTCAGGGCATCGGCGAAGGCGAGACCGGCCTTCATGAAGTTCACCTGGTCGTAGAACTCGAGGCCCCGGGCGGTGAACACCTCCCAGGGCAGCCCCAGGTCCGTCATCACGTCCTTCGAGAAGAGACCCTGATAGGCCAGGTTGTGGATGGTGAAGAGGCTGCTCGCCTCACCCACCGAGGTGCCGCGGAACCCTCGCGACAGCGCCACCGCCGCGAGCCCGGTCTGCCAGTCGTTCAGGTGCACGACGTCCGGCGCGAACCCCATCGCCTGCGCCCCGGACAGGGCGCCCACGGCGAGGAAGGCGAAGCGGCGGTGGTTGTCGCCGTAGTCTCCGTGCCCGTCGCCGTAGAGGCCCGGCCGCGCGTAGAAGCCCGGGTTGTCCAGGAACCAGACCTGGTGTCGGGGTGCCGGCCGGGCGACCCGGATGGATGCTCGCAGCTCGCCGAAGGGAAACCGCAGGCGGATGGACTGCCCCGAGTCCTCCGCGTTCGGCACCCGTGCCGACGCGTACAGCGGCGTCACCACGCGGACCTCGTGACCTCGCGCGGCCAGCGCCTTCGGCAAGGCGTGCGCCACGTCGCCCAGGCCGCCCGACTTGCTGTAGGGCGCGACCTCGGAGGCCACGTAGAGAATCTTCATCCGTCCACCATGCCCGCTGCTGGCCGGCCGTCAACGCCCGAGTGCGCGCCGCCTCTGCTATGGAGGGCCGCATGACGGACCCGTTCGAGCAGTTCGCGGAGTGGTTCCGTGAGGCCGAGGCCGCCGTGCCGGTGGACCCGAACGCGATGGTGCTCTCCACGGTCGGGGCCGACGGAAGGCCGAGCTCGCGGGTGGTACTCCTCAAGGGCTTCGACCACGGCGGCTTCGTGTTCTACGGCAACCTCGAGTCGCGGAAGTTTCGCGAGCTCCGGGCGCACCCCTGGGCGGCGCTCAACTTTCACTGGAAGCCCCTGGAGAAGCAGGTTCGCATCGAGGGCCGCGTGACGCCGGTCGCGAATGACGAGGCCGACGCGTACTTCGCCACTCGCGCACGCGGAAGCCAGATCGGCGCCTGGGCCTCGCGGCAGAGCGAACCGCTTTCCAGCCGCGCCCTGCTCGAGGCCACGGTGAAGGAGGTGGAGGCGCGGTACGCCGGGAAGGACGTGCCCCGACCGCCGTACTGGTCGGGATTCCGGCTCGCGCCGGACCGCATCGAGTTCTGGAAGTCCGGACAGTTCCGGCTCCACGACCGGGAGGTCTTCCGCCGCGCCTCGGCGGACGCGCCCTGGACGGTGGAGAGGCTCTACCCGTAGGCGAGACTCACCAGGGAATCTCGCGACCCTGGAAGTCGAAGGTGCGCCCGCTCTGCTCGGCGCTGAGCGCGTCGATGAGGCGCAGCATCCCGCGGACGGATTGCTCTGGAGGCACCGGCGCGGCGCTCCCGCCCATCCGCGTCTGAACCCAGCCAGGGTGGATCGCCACGGTACGGAAGCCGTCGCCGCGCAGGTCCTCGGCCAGGAGCCGGGTGGCCATGTTCAGCGCCACCTTGCTCAGGCGATATGCGTACCGGCCGCCCGAGGCCTCCGCGATGCTCCCGAGCTGGCTCGTGATGTCGACGATTCGCTTCCCCCTGCCCTCGCGGAGGCGGGGCAGGAGCGCGCGCACCACCCGGAGCGTGCCCACGGCGTTCACGTTGAAGACCCGGAGGATGTCGGGAGGGTCGATGGGCTCGCCGCCCTTCACCCCCGAGACGCCGGCGTTGTTGATCAGCACGTCCACAGGGCCCGGCGGGAGCTGCTCGGCGAAGGCGGCGACGCCCGCATCGTCGGCGACGTCCAGCCGGTGAATGCGCAGCCGCACTCCGGGGCGGGCCAGGGACTGTAGCTCGGGTGCATCTCCCGGCTCGCGGGCGGTGGCATCGACATCCTCGCCCCGCCCTGTCAGCTGCTTGACGAACTCGAGCCCGATTCCTCGGTTCGCGCCGGTGACCACGAAGCGCATGGCCGTGACATAAGCAAGGAACCCCGGGGACGCGAGCCCCCTTCTGGAGGAAGTTCGTGCCGCATCTGCGCACCGCCGTCGTCGGAGCTGGGATCTCCGGGCTCACCACCGCCTGGGCGCTGCGCTCGCGGGGGACTCCGGTGGCACTGCTTGAGGCGTCGGACCGGGTCGGCGGGGTGATCCGCTCCACGCTGGACGACGGCTTCGTCCTCGAGGCGGGACCGAACGGGCTCCTCGATCGCGATGGCTCGGTCTCCCGCCTCGCCGAGGCGCTGGGGATCTCCGACCGCCTCCGCCCTGCCTCGTCCGCCGCGGATCGGCGCGCCGTCTTCGTCCGCGGGAAGGTGCGCTCTCTCCCGTCGAAGCCGCCCGGGCTGCTCGCCTCGGGCGTCCTGCCCTGGTGGGCCAAGCTCCGGCTGCTGCTCGAGCCGCTGAGCCGCCGCGGGCCCGCTGGCGTCGACGAGAGCCTCGCGCACTTCGGTCGGCGGCACCTGGGCCGGCACGTGACCGAGACGCTGCTCGATGCCGTGCAGACCGGGATCTTCGCCGGCGATTCGGAGCGGCTGAGCCTGCGGGCGGCGTTCCCGCGGCTGCACGAGATGGAGCGCGGCCATCGGAGCCTCCTCCTCGCGGCGAAGGCGATGCGTCGCCGCGGCCACGGCACGGCGCCACCCCGGCTCGCGTCGTTCGAGGGCGGGCTGGAGACGCTTCCGCGAGCGCTCGGCGCGGCGCTGGGTGACGTGGTCCGGCTCCGCGTGCGGGTCAACGCGCTCGAGGCGTCGGCAGGCGGCTGGCAGGTGCGCTGGGACGGCGGCGGCGAGCGGTTCGAGCGGGTGATTCTCGCCACTCCGCCGCGCGTCTCGGCCGGGCTGCTCAGGTCGCTGGACCCGAGCGTCGCCACGGCGCTCGAGGCGATTCACTCGGTGCCGATCTCGGTCGTGCATCTTGGGTGGCGCCCAGGGCTCGAGCCGGATCCGCAGGGCTTCGGGGTGCTGGTGCCAGCCCGGGAGCGGAGGCGGGTCCTGGGGATCATCTTCGTCTCCTCGGCCTACCCCTTCCGGGCGCCGGGCGGCGGAACGCTGCTCACGACGCTCGTGGGTGGCGCTCACGGCGGGGAGTGGGCGGCTCTGCCGGATGGCGAGCTCGTGGCGGCGGTCCGCGAGGAACTGTCGGCGATGCTCGGCATCCAGCGCGCGCCGGACCTGGTGCGCATCGTCCGGTGGCCCCAGGCGATTCCCCAGTACGAGGTCGGGCACCACGCGCGGATGGACGCGATCGCGACGGCGCTGCGGAATCAGCCACGCCTGTTGCTCACGGGGAACGCGTTCCGGGGTCCGGGCATCGCGGACTGCGTCCGGGAGTCGCTCGCCCTCGCCGAGACGATTGCCCCGGCGAGCGCGGCACCGCGCGCGGCCTCGGCAGCGGGATGAAGGCCGCGGCCGGGGAAGGCCGGTAACCCGTTGGAGATGGCTCGCCGAGGTGTCTCCGCCGAGGTGTCAGACATCTCGTAAGAACGGTGACCGTCGCCGGGCGCGGACGAAGGGTCCATTTGCTCGGATGTCACGAGGCCGGGCACGGCAGTCGGGGCCCATTTCGAGGCTCATTTCGAGGTGATTGACACCTCGCGGTGGGCCTCGCGGTGGTCGGGGCCTCCTGGTGGTCGCTCGTCTTCGACCCCGCGGTGGAGGCTTCGCGGTGGTTGACACCTGAGTCGTCACGCCCACTTCGAGGTGATTGACATCTTCTGGGGGCACCTTCTGAGGCACAGCGGCCCGGACCGCGAAACTCAGCTGGCCATCAGGCTGCGCTTCTCGCAGCGCGCGATCCGTCCACCCTCGGTCTCGATGATCCAGTACCCCTCGTGCCCAGCTTCCGTGGAGGAGCCGGCGCCGAAGATGTGCGGGCGATGCTCCGTCGCTGGAAAGTGGTACCGCTGGTGGATGTGACCGTGGAGGAGCGCGAACCGGTCGCCCGGGAGCAACGGAAGCAGCGCCGGCGCGTCGACGAGCCCGTGCAGCATCCGGTCCGGCTTTCCCAGCGCTCCGAACGGGGCGTGATGGACGACGACCAGCACCGCTCGCCCTTCCAGCTCGGGCCGGCGCACCAGCGTCGCCAGCGCTTCCCGCTGCCTGCGGCCCACGATGCCGTACGACAGGCCCGGGAAGTACGGGACCCGCGCCGACTGCAGGCCGATCACCGCGTCGTGCTCGCCCAGGAGACGCACGAACGGGAACCCGTCCTCGACGGCGACGCCGGGCAGGTCGGAGACGAGGAGGTTTCCGAAGCTCTGCTCGAAGCGCCGGGTCCGGTGCGCCCCCGGCGTGTACCGGTCGTGGTTCCCGGGAATGACGGTGCAGCGGCTGGGCTCGTCGGCCCAGGAGCCCATCGCCGCCCGCGCCCCATGGAACTCGACCGGGAGCGCATAGGCGGTCAGGTCGCCCGAGAGGATGACGTGGTCCACCTCGAGCGTGCGCGCCTCGTCGAGAATGCGCGCGATGGTCTCCGGCGCACGGGCGAACGCGCGGGCCCGCCCACCGAGAGTCAGCTCTCCGAGCGCGATCCATCGCCGCCAGCCCAGGCGCAGGAGCGAGTGCCGCCCGTAGTCGGCGGTGACGTGGACGTCGGAGAGGTGAAGGAACCGCATCCGGCGCAGCGCTCATAGCAAAGGTCGGGATTGCCGGTCACAGGGGGCTGTGGCACGTCTGCCCACGACGTGACGGCAATCCATCACGGCCGGTTCGCTCCCAGCCCCACGGGGCGGCTCCACCTCGGCAATGCCTGGGCGGCCTTCCTCGGCTGGCTATGGGCCCGCTCGCAGGGAGGCGGGTTCCTCTTGCGAATCGAGGATCTCGACACCGCCCGGTCGCGCCCAGAGCTCACCCAGGCGCTGCTCGCCGACCTCGCCTGGCTCGGCCTCTCCTTCGACGGCGTCCCGGTGGTGCAGAGCCAGCGCCTGGACCGCTACCGCGCGGCGTTCGACCGGCTGCGCGCCGCGGGGCGGGTCTACCCGTGCCACTGCACCCGCAGTGAGATCGCCCGCGCGGTCTCGGCGCCCCACGGCCCATCGGACGAGGGCCCGCGGTACCCGGGCACCTGCCTCCCGCTCTCGGCGGAGGACAGCGCAGCGCGCGCCCACACGCGTCCCCCCGCCTGGCGCTTCCGTGCTCGCGAGGGCGTCACCGAGGTGCAGGACCTGCTCCACGGCACGCTCGTCCAGGACGTGGCGCGGGAGATCGGCGACTTCGTGGTGCTCAGGAACGACGGTGTCCCGAGCTACCAGCTCGCGGTGGTGGTCGACGACGCGGAGATGGGCATCACCCACGTGCTGCGCGGCGACGACCTGCTCGCCTCGACACCGCGGCAGGTCCAGCTCTGCGAGGCGCTCGGGCTGCCCGTCCCCGTGTATGCGCACGTCCCGCTCCTCCTCGGGCCGGATGGCAAGCGCCTCGCCAAGCGCGCCGGCACGCCTAGCCTCGGCGAGCTCCGCGAGCGCGACATCCCTCGAGACCGCCTCATTGGCCTCCTCGCCGGCTGGGCGAAGCTCGGCGACGGAAACCCCACGTCGCTGGAGGTGCTCGTGCCCGGGTTCTCGCTCGAGCGACTTCCCCGGACGGCCATCACCGTCGACCCCGCACACGTCCAAGCCGCGCTATTCGGGCCCCCGTGACGCGCGAGGCTGGCCCGCGGTAGGACGCGCTCGCCGATGAGCTCCCGGCTCTCCGACGACCGCCCGCGAGTCCACCTCCGCTGCGAGACGGATCCGCGCTGGCTCCCACACGCGCTCGCGCACCTAGACGAGGTGCTCGTCGATCACGCCCACTGCGAGAAGAAGGCTGCGGCCAACGCCCTCTCCCTGCTGCAGGCCTATCCGGAGGTTCCCGGTCTTCCCGCCCACATGGCGCGCCTGGCCCGAGAGGAAAGCAGCCACCTCGCCCGGGTGCTCCAGCTCCTCGAGCGGAGAGGCCTCACGCTCGGTCGCGACCCGGGCGATCCCTACGCGCAGGCGCTCCAGGGACTGGTCCGGACTCCCGCCGTCCAGCGACAGCTGGACCGCTTCCTCGTGGCGGCGATCATCGAGTCACGGAGCTGCGAGCGGCTGGCGCTCCTCTCCGACGGTCTGCCCGACGCCGACCTCCGGCGCTTCTACGGTGAGCTCGCCCGGAGCGAGGACGGACATCAGAAGCTCTTCCTCCGCCTCGCCGCGCGCGTGCATGGAGACGCGAGCTGGCAGCGCCTCGAGGCGTTGCTCGACGCGGAGGCGGAGGTGGTGCGCCGGCTTCCGATCCGCGCGGCCATCCACTGACTGGCGTGCGTGTGCGCTAGGCGCCCGGTGGAACGAGGTGCACGCCGCTCGGTGGTCGGTGCTCTCCGGTCGGCTCGCGGGTGGCGTGCGGGCCGGTGCCTGACGCCGAACCCTTGCCCCGGACCTCGGCCCAGATGCGGATCTTCGAGGTCTCGCGCAGGTAGAGCGCGCCCAGCGCCGCGGTCATGAGCGCCACGGCGCAGGGAAAGACGAGGCCCAGGTACATGTTGTTGGCCTTTAGCGCGATGTTGAACGCGATGTACGCCGTCAAGCCGCCGAAGATGCCGTTTCCGAGGTGGTACGGAAGCGAGAGCGAGGTGTACCTGGAGCGCGCGGGGAAGATCTCCACCAGGTACGCGGCGATGGGCCCGTAGATCATCGTCACCAGAATGACCTGGACGAAGATCAGCGCCGTCATCAGGGCCTCGTTGAGAGGCTGCGAGACGACCTGCATCGCTCGGTAGATCGGGAAGAAGCTGATGGCCGCGAGCAGGTTCCCGACGACCATCAGGTTCTTTCGGCCGATCCGATCCGAGAGCGCCCAGAACACGATGAAGAACGGCATCCCGCAGGCGAGGGCGATGGCGACGATCACCGTGGCCTTGCCCGGCGCAACATGGAGGAAGCTGACGAGGTAGACGTTCGAGACGAACTGGGCCGTGTACCAGACGACCCCCTGGCCCGCGGTGGCGGCGAACAACGCCAGGGCGAGCTTTCGCCAGTTGCGGGCGGCCTCGGCCAGCGGGTCGGGCGAGAGGCGGTTTTCACGCTTCAGGCGTTCCCACAAGGGGGACTCGCCGAGCCGCGCACGGACCCACCCCGCGATGGCGAGGAGGAACATGGAGAAGACGAATGGCAGTCGCCAGCCCCACGCGGAGAAGTCGTCGGGTCCGAGGTAGCTCTGGACGCCCGCGACCACCACCATCGAGATGAACAGTCCGAGGGTGGCGGTCACCTGGACGTAGCTCGTGTAGTAGCCCCGCTCGCCGTCGGGAACGTTCTCGGCGACGAAGATCACCGCGCCGCCGTATTCACCGCCAAGCGCGAATCCCTGGACGAGGCGCATCAGGACCAGGAGTGCGGGGGCGAGCGCGCCGATCGTCGCGTGCCCCGGAAGCAGGCCGATGGCGGTCGTCGCTCCGCCCATCATCAGGAGCGTCGTGAGGAAGGCGGCCTTGCGGCCCTTCAGATCACCGAGCCTTCCGAAGTAGGCCGCGCCCACCGGGCGGATGAGAAAGCCGGTGGCGTAGGCGGCGAGCCAGATGAGGAGGTCGTTGTACTGGTTGCCCGTCTTGTAGAAGTGCGGCCCGATCACCTTCGCGAGGGAAGCGAAGAGATAGAAGTCGTACCACTCGATCGTGGTGCCGGTGATGATCGACGCGATGATCGCGCGGCGCTTCCGTCGGTCTCGGGTGTAGGTCAGGGCCTCGGGAGCGGCAGCCACGGCGGCGGGGGCGCGCATTGAGCGCGCGAGCTTAGCAGCTGGGGTCCGTCGGCCTTTCCGAGCACACCGCTCCGCACACTCCGTCGTGGCCACTCGATGACGTGGGTCAAAGACGGCCGGCCAAGTTTGATCCGTGGTCGGGGCGACCAGCGCGCGAGCATCGATGCACGCTCGATGTCCGAACGCCCCCCGCACGGTTGACGACGCGGTGAAGGCCGCTCGGCGACGTGTCCGCTCGAGGTGTCTGACACCTCGGAAGAGACACCTCGGATGACCTCGCCGGCCATTTCGAGGCGTCCATTTCGAGGCGTCCATTTCGAGGCGTCTGACACCTTCCGTGGACGGACACCTTCCGTGGACGCTCGTCCGATCGGAGCTTTCGAACGCG
>DASXGF010000406.1:0-3720 GCA_036489275.1 Myxococcaceae bacterium
CCGCGGTCCAGCCCGCGGCGAGACACCCTGCAGCGGCGGCGATGCCGAGGGCCCAGCGGAGCAAGGAGCCGGCGGGGGTCCCCGCGGCGAGCGCGACCGCCATCACGCCCCCGAGCAGCAACCCGGCGAGGACCGGAAGCGGCGCCAGGCCCGGGGCGATGATGGGGACGTGCCGCTGGACCGCCGTCCCGCGCACCGCCAGCAAGGCACCCGAGGCTCCGAGCCCCAGGGCAGGCGCGAGAAGCGTGGACACGTCGAGGCCGGCGAGCTCGGTCACGGCGAGGGGAGTGTCGCAACCCGCGTGCCACAGGCTCCAGGCGGAAGATCGGCTCGAAACCCCCCGAGGCTGAAAAAAGGACAGACCTCGGAAGCCGAGTGTTCGCGTCCGGACGGGCAGTTAGCCGGTGGTCCCGGTCGAGGTCGGCTCCTCGAGCCCCATCACCCGGAAGGTCTGCACCGCCCGCTCCTTGCCACGGACGTGCGCGAGCGGCATCGCCTCGACGTGGAAGCCGGGGCCGGCCTTGGACACGGTGGTGTCGGCGGCCAGGACCTCGTTCCCCTTTGCCACGCCGCACAGCCGGGAGGCGGTGTTCACGCAGTCGCCGATGGCGGTGAACTCGTGCCGGTCGGCCGAGCCCATGTAGCCGACGACGGCCTGGCCGGTGTTCACCCCGATGCCGATCTCGATGCGCTTCTGTCCGTTGGCCTCGCGGGCCTCGTTCAGGGCCTCGACCGCGCTCTGCATCTCCAGCGCCGCCCGGAGCGCCCGCGCCGGATCGTCCGTGTGCGGCGAGGGCGGACCCCACACGGCCATCACGCAGTCGCCGATGAACTTGTCGAGGTTGCCCTCGTGGCGGAACACCACGTCGGCCATCGCCGAGAAGAAGGCGTTGAGCATCGACACCGTTTCCTGAGGGCTCTCCCCTTCGGCGATGGAGGTGAAGCCGCGGATGTCGGCGAAGAGGATGCTCACCTCGGCGAGCCGGCCCTGGCGAAGCAGCTCGACCTGGCCCCTCACCACCAGGTCCGCCACCGCGGGCGAGAGGAACCGGGAGAGCTCGGCCCGGGTGACCGCCTCGGTCTCGATCTTCCGGGCGAGGTCGGCGTTCTCCAGGGCGATGGCCGCCTGCGAGGCGATGCCGGAGAGGATCTTGAGGTCCTTCTCGCTGAAGGCGTTGGTCCGCTCGCGGGTGTCGAGGAAGAGGACGCCCTTCAGCTCGCCCTTGGCCAGCAGCGGCACGGCCATGGCGCTGCGGATGCCCTGGGCGACGATGCTCTCGCTGCCGCTGAACCGGCTGTCGAGGATGGCGTCGGCGGTGAGGACGGCCTGGCGGGTCTCCAGAACCCGCTTCAGCACGGTGTCGGAGAGGACCACCTCCTCGTCGCTCCCGGTGCGGTGGTGGACCGCCTGCGCGACGAGCTCGCCCAGGTCGTTGACCAGGAAGATGACGCCGTGGTCGGCGGCGAGGAGCTGGAAGCTGACCGCGAGGATCTTGTCCAGGAGGCTCTTCTGATCGCGCTCCAGGCCCACCTGCCGGTGGAACTCGTGGGCGATGCGGAGCTTCTCGTAGTCCTGGCGGAGCGCGCCCGCGTCCTTCAGCTGCTCGGCGGGCCGGAACTCGGTCTCCTCGACGGCGGGCTGGTCGAGCTGGGCGAGGAACGCCGGGGCCGCCTGCGCCGAGGCGAGCACCGTGACGCCCGGGCTGCCGCTGCTGGTCAGCACGTCGCCGGAGTGGAAGACCAGCCGGCTGTTGCCGAGGGCGACCTCGTCGCCGTCCTTGAGCCGGAGCTCGCGCACCCGGCGCCCGTTCACGTACGTGCCGTTGGAGCTGCCCAGGTCCTTGAGCACGAAGCCGTTGCCGGACTTCTCGATCGAGGCGTGCTCCTTGGACACCTCGCGATCGGCGAGGCGGAGGGTGTTCGCCGGATGCCGGCCCAGGGTGGTGCGCGCCCCGAGCGGGAACTCGCTCAGCTTGCCGTCCAGGAGCCGTCCGGTCAGGTACGGGCCGCGGGGGCTGGTCCGGACCGATGGCACCTGGCTCGACGAGAGCGACTCGCCGCACCCCGGGCACCGCGACGGGTTGGGCTGGGCGAGCGGGGCTCGACAGCGTGGGCAGGCGCTGAGCATCGGACCGTCGGCCGATGTTACAAGGCTTGCCCCCGTGCGCATCAAGCAACGACCCGAGGACTTCAGCGTCCGGGAGTCCTACCGCTTCGACCCGGTCCCCGACGGGCGCTACAGGGTCTACCTGATGGACAAGCAGAAGCTCTCCACCTTCGAGGCGGTGGAGCGCATCCGGAGCCGGTACGGGCTCCGTCCCGGGGCGATCAGCTTCTGCGGCCTCAAGGACAAGCAGGGGCGGACCGAGCAGCTCATCGCGGTGGACGGCGCCGAGGTCGACGTCCAGGAGCCCGACCTCCGGCTGAAGCCGCTCGGTCGCACAGGTCGGCCTCTGTCGGCGGAGAACACCACCTCCAACCGTTTCAGCGTCACCGCCCGGGCGGTCACCGAAGAGGACATCCAGGAGCTGCCCCGCGCCGCGGCGGAGGTGAACCGGCTGGGGGTGGTGAACTACTTCGACAGCCAGCGCTTCGGGTCGCTGAAGCACGGCCAGGGCTTCATCGCCAAGGACCTGCTGCGCGGGGACTTCGAGGCGGCGCTGCGCAACTATCTGGCGAAGCCGTCCCCGCTCGACCGCACCGACGACGCGAAGGTGAAGGAGTTCTGGCGGCGCCACTGGGGCGACTGGACGCGGCGCGTTCCGTACGAGGCCGCGCACCGCTACGACCGGGTCCTGCGCTCGCTCCGGGAGAAGCCCGAGGACTACCTGCGGGCCTTTCTCCAGATCGACGCCGCGTACCGGGCGATGCAGCTCTTCACCTACCAGAGCTGGCTCTGGAACGAGGGCGTGCGGCGCTTGCTGCAGATCGCGCTGCCGCGCACCTCGCTCTTCCCGATGCGCTACCAGGCCGGGACGCTGCTCTTTCACCAGGACGCGGACCCCGAGACGCTGCGCTGGCTCCGGGGGCTGACCTTTCCCTTGCTCGGGCCCGTCACGCCGCTCGAGGAGCCGCGGGTGCGCGCGGCGGTGGAGTGGGTGCTCGGACGCGAGAAGCTGCGTCTCGAGCAGCTGCGCATCCCGGGCGCCGAGCGCCTCCTCTTCTTCAAGCACGAGGAGCGGCCCGTCCTGGTCCAGCCGAGCAAGCTGGTTCTCGGGCGCACGCAGCCGGACGAGCTCAACCGGGACTATGCCAAGCTGAATGTCGCCTTCACCCTGCCCCCGGGCAGCTACGCGACCCTGGTGGTGAAGCGCCTCTTCCACCACACCGCCCGTGAGGACACTCCGGAGGAGATCCAGGCCACCCCGGGAAGCGGCCGACCGAGCGCCGATGGGACCCGTCCCGAGCCCCTGACGAGTTCTCTGAGACAGCGTCCGAAGGTCCCGAGACAGCGTCCGGAGGTCCCGAGACAGCGTCCGGAAGCCCGGCCATTTGCTGAGAGCGAAACAACGAGTCCTCGCAGTGAAAATACGAGTTCTCTGAGACCTGGTTCGGACGGCTTCCGGGCGCGTGCAAGGGCGCGAAAAGAGGCGAAAGCGACTGCCCGGGCGCATCAGAAGCTGCGGTAGAGTGCGCCGCCTCCGGGACGGGGCCGCCCCCGGTCCGGAGCACGCCGCCCAATCGTCATGGGCGGGGGCAATGGCCCAGGGAGTACGGGCG
>DASXGF010000103.1:0-5538 GCA_036489275.1 Myxococcaceae bacterium
AGGAGCACGGGGGGCCGGGCGAGCCCCCGGAGTGTGAAGGGTCCGCCCACCGCGCGCAACCATTGGGGATTAGACTTCCGGCCAGGTCCGCCCGATGGACATCCGCACCCAGACCGCGCTGCTCGCCTGCATCGTCGCCACGGCCCTCGGCCTGTCGCTGGTGCTGCGATCCGGCCGCGCCCGGGTGCTCACCGCGTACGCGGTCTTCGCCTTCACCGCGGGCGCGTTCTACCTGGCGGACTTCCTCCGCAGCGTCTTCCTCTCCGGCGGGCTCACCGGCTGGCCGCTGCGGATGGTGGTGGGGCTGCGACTGCTCTCGGCGGCGGTGATGCCCTCGGCGGCCCTGGGCTTCTTCCTCGAGTTCCTCGGCGGGCAGAGCCAGGGCCGGAGGACGACGCGGCGGGTGGCCACCTTCTCGGTGGTGCTCGGCCTCGCCGTCGCGGTGACCCCGCTCGCGACCTCCGCCTGGGGCCGGGCGATCGTGGCGGTCTGGGGCTTCGGGACGATGCTGCTCTCCCTGTCGCTGCTGGTCCGGCGGGTGCGGCGGAGCGACTCGAAGACCGAGCGCGCCCGGCTCACCTACCTCGCCATCGGCGCGGCGGCGGCGCTGCTCTTCACCGCCCTCGACGGTCTGGTCACCTTCGGGCTCCCCTTCCCCACCCTCGGGCCGGTGGTCACGACGCTCTATCTCTTCTTCCTCGCCCAGACGCTGCTCCGGCTGCGGCTGATGGACCTGCACGAGCTGCTGGGCAAGGTGGCGAGCCAGACGGTGCTGGCGGTGATGCTGGCCGCGGTGTTCCTCGTCCTCACCGCCTGGGTGAAGGGCAACACCTCGCTCTACCTCTTCAACACCGTGCTCGCCGCGTTCGTCATCGGCATCCTCCTCGAGCCGTTGCGGGCGAAGGTCGAGGCACAGGTGGTGCACATCTTCTTCCGCGAACGGAGCGAGCTGCTCAAGTCCCTCGCCGCGCTCCGGTCCCGGCTGGCGAACGTCATCGACCCCGGCGAGGCGACCAAGGTGGTCCTCGACACGCTGGAGGAGACCCGCCGGGTGACGCACGCCTCGGTGTACCTCCTGGCCGAGGACCGCCCCGGCTTCCAGCGGCTGAACTTCCGCGGCCCCGAGCCCATCCCCTTCCTCGACGCGGCCGCGGCCCGCGGCCTGCTCTCCGCGGCCTCCAGCGGGCAGAAGGCGGTGCTGCTGGAGAACCTCGAGCGGCGGATCATCGAGATGCGCACCCGGACGGCCGAGGGCCGGCGAAGCCGCGAGGAGCTCAAGCGCACGCTGGACACCCGGAATGCGCTCCTGGCGCTCAAGTCGGCGTTCACCGTGCCGCTGGTGGGCGGCGAGCGGGTGGTGGGATTCCTGAACCTCTGGGACGAGCGGGTGCCCGAGGCCTTCGCCTCGGATGAGATCGCCATGGTGCTCGAGCTCTCCGAGCGCCTGGCGACCATCGTCGAGAACAGCAAGCTCTACGAGCGGATGCGGGAGCGCGACCGGCTCGCCGCCCTGGGCGAGATGGCGGCCGGCCTGGCCCACGAGATCCGCAATCCGCTGGGCGCCATCAAGGGCGCCGCGCAGTGCCTCGAGCCCAGGCCCCGTGCCGGCGAGGAAGGCGAGTTCCTGGACGTCATCGTCGAGGAGGTGAACCGCCTCAATGGCGTGGTGACCCAGTTCCTCGACTACGCCCGCCCCCTCAAGCAGAGCTTCGGGACCGTGGACATCAACGAGGTGGTGACCCGCACCATCAAGCTCATCCAGAACGAGATCCCCGGACGCCTCTCGCTGGTGATGGAGCTGGCCGAGTCCCTCCCCGCCGTCGAGGGCGACCCCGAGCAGCTCAAGCAGGTGCTGATCAACCTGGTGCAGAACGCCATCCAGGCCATGGGCACCGCTCCTGGCACCATCCGGATCCGCACCCGCGGGCCCGAGGGCTTCGCCGATCTGCGCGCCGGAGGTGAGTTCGTCGAGATCGACGTGACCGACGATGGCCCGGGCATCCCGCCCGAGCAGCAGCCCAACATCTTCGTGCCCTTCTTCACCACGAAGCAGAAGGGCACCGGCCTCGGGCTCGCCATCTGCCAGCGCATCGTGAAGAACCACGGGGGCACCGTCTCGGTGCAGAGCAGGGTCGGCGAGGGCTCGACCTTCGTGGTGCGGCTGCCGGCGCTGGCCCCCGCCGGGGCGCCACGGGTCATCGAGCCGCCGCGCGAGGGAACCCCCACCCCCACCGGAGAGCTCGGGCTGCGACAGACCCGTCGCGAGCGTGCCCGGGAGCGGCGCCGCCGGCGCTCCTCGATGTAGGCGGCAGTCTCACCGGCCCGGGGTCGTCTTCGCAAAGTTTGCGAGGAAAAGTTTGCGCTGACCTCGATGCCGGAGGGCGGGTCGAAGCAACCACCCGAGAGCACATCGGAAACCGACGGTGAGCAGTGGCGTGTGGCTTGCTGCGCACGCCCCTTCGCGATGCGCCACCTCAAGCTCGTCCCCCAGTTCTCGGTGATGTGGGTCCTGGTGTTCGTGATGGCGGCCGGTCCGCTCCCCCTCGGCATCCCCCGCGCCGAGGCTGCCCCGAGCGTGACCGACCTGCCCGGACTCCAGAACTTCTACAGCCAGAAGGTCTTCATCATCTTCGACACCAGCAAGTCGATGCAGTACCGCCCCGCCGATCCGAACAGCGATCCGACGGCGAAGGACGACGACTGGGATCCGAACATCCCCACGCCGGACCCCTCGTGCCGAAACAAGTTCTGCATCGGCAAGCGCGCGCTCTACCGCACGCTGCCCAAGTACAGCCCGCGCATCGAGATGGGGCTCTCCGGCTACAACCAGTACTACCAGCTCACCACCCGCCCCTCGACGCTCGGCACGCAGTGCACCTACGACCAGATGGCCCTGGGCTATTCCCCGTGGGGCACGTACCAGTTCGGCAACGTGCTGGACGATCTCGACTTCACCGGCCCCACCGGTCCCATCCAGGGCGCGGCGACCCCCTTCACCTACGTTCCTCCCGGGCTGTCGGTGCCCCACCAGGTGCGCAAGTGGAACATCGCGACCGGGCCTCCAGGGCCGAGCGGGAACGGGGACATCCTCCACAAGAACGTGGGCAACGGCACCGGCGGAGCCGGCAGCCAGATCGTCCTCACGCTCACGCCCGGGCAGACCTCTCCGGGCGGCGCGGTCTCGCTCGGTGGCGGCACCTACACCTACGACTGGTACGGAACCCAGGCCAACGCCGGGACCATCAGCATCGTGAAGGGCGGCCCGACCTGCACCACGCCCATCCTGGGCTACACCGGCGGCGCGTGCGCGAGCGACCCCTGTGACCTGACGCTCACGGGCGAGCACGTGACGCCGTTCCCCGGCTTCAACTCCAGCACGGACCTCGGCGACCCGTACACGTCCGGCGCCATCACCTACAACCGCTCGGGGCCGGTGACCTCGAACTTCACCGACCTCTGCGGGCAGGCCAGTCCGTACACGGGCACCGGCGCCGGCTGCAACAACGTCTTTGGCGGCTGCACCATCAGCCAGACCAACGGCCCGTACAACGTCTTCACCGGCGGCATCAGCGACTACTACGACGCCGCCTACACCCCCCCGGGCGCCTGGCAGCTGGTGAATACGACCAGCAGCACCATCGACGTCCAGCTCATCACCGTCGGCACGACCTGCCCGACGTCCCAACCGGTGGTCAGCACCACGAGCGGGCCGCCCGAGTGGGCCTCGCTCGCCACTGGGGGATCCGGCGCCGGTTACCTCCCGGTGGGAACCGGCTGCAGCGTCGCGGCAGGCAAGAGCTGCACCTGGACGCTGATCGCCGACTACGTCGTGCCCGGCGAGACCAACACCCACTACTGCCGGTTCTCGCGGCCGGTCTTCCAGTGGCGCCCCACGGCGCAGCGCTGCGACTACCAGACGCAGCTCTGGAGCTACAACACGAGCCAGGGCACGCCGTACTGCGACTACAAGTGGGATCGCGACTACTACAAGACGCCGCAGTACACGTACTCGTACGTCCCCAACGACGGCGACATCCTCGGGCAGACCTCGTGGTCCTACCCGGGGAACGACGACCTGAACAACACCCCGAACGCCGTCACCTACAACAACGGCAGCTTCAGCAACGGCGACTGTCCAAATCTCGTGATGAACAGCGCCACCTATCCGCAGTGCAACGGCGGAGTGGTGTGCAAGCTCGCCTGGGCGAGCAACACCACCATCGGCGCCACCAACTACCCGCGCGGCCGCTACACCGGCGTCCCTGGCGGCCCGTGGACCACGCCTCCGCTGCCGTACCCTTCGGCCGAGACGGCGGCCACCCTGAGCGATCCGCTCTTCCCGCCGAATCCGATGGCCTACTCCGCGGACTGGATCACCCCGATCGGGCAGAAGGAGGCCTACTGGGTCTCGCTGATGGCGAACTACTACGACACCAGCGGGAGCAACCCCCCGTCTCCTCCGGGCTACGTCCCCGCGCCCTGCAGCGGCCTCTGCACCTTCCAGTATTCGTACGTCGAGCCGACGGGCCTCGTGACCGACCCTGTCTCTCACCAGGTCGACCCGGTGACCTCGCCCGCGGCACCGTCCGCCTTCACCGCAGTCGCCACCACGATGCCGCCCGTGCGGAACAGCGGCTGGGCGCAGCTGCCGGACAACGTGACCCCCGCGATCTCCTGGCAGGGCGTGGCGCTGAACAACGCCCTCAACGGGGCGACCCCGGCGACCGACGGGCCGCTGCTCAAGATGCTTTCCAAGTACGACGCGGCCAGCAACTCCACGGGCCTCCAGATGCCGGACTACGGTGACTACACGCCGCTGACCGGCGCGCTCACCAACGTCGCGGACTATCTGAAGAGCTACCTCGACACCGACCCCTACTCCGGCTGCGGCCGCAAGTACTACGTGCTGCTGCTCACCGACGGCGAGGAGCAGCCTCCCCTTCCGGCGAACGATCCGGTGGGCGCGGTGACGAACCTCCGCAACCTGGTCTCCAACGGCGGCATCCACGTCGACGTGAAGACCTTCGTCATCGGCTTCGGCTTCACCGCTCCCTCTGCCCAGCTGAACGCCATGGCCCGGGCCGGTGGAACCGCGGTCTCCGCCTCGGACGCCAGCCTGCTGGACCTGACGGCCGGCGTCGCGCTCGACGGAACCGACGAAGCCCGCCTCTTCGCCGCGCTGGACATCAGCTTCGGGAAGATCATCTCCGGCTTCTTCACCCGGTCGAAGCCGCAGGTGAACGTGCTGGGGACCGAGATGTTCGTCGCCTACATGCGAATCCTGCAGGGCCTGGAGTGGCAGGGGAAGATGGACGCGATCGACATCAAGACGAGCGCCCTCCCGAACCTGGCCAACACCCTCACCAGCGACGGCAACTACCACTACCTCTGGCGCTACGGAGACGCGATCGACGCTCAAGCCTCGCGGACGGTGTACACCTCGCTGAACGCCTCGGCGGGCAACCGCATCTTCTTCGACTACTCCGGCTGCAGCGGCCCGACCCACACCTGCGTCAGCTCTGCCGGCTGGAACACCAA
>DASXGF010000138.1:0-2792 GCA_036489275.1 Myxococcaceae bacterium
AGCCGCAACCCCGAGGCGCTGGAGGTGCTCGAGCGTGCCGCGGAGCTGCTCCCCGAGGCCGCCGTGGTGCAGAACAACCTCGGCGTCGCCCGCGAGCGCACCGGTGACCTGGACGGTGCCCGCGAGTCCTACGCCCGCTCCGCGCTCCTCGCCCCCAGGTACGTCAAGGCCCGCGTGAACGGCGAGCGCACCGCGATGCTGCGCTCGTCGGCGGACGGCGGAGTGGAGAGCGGGGACACGCCCGAGGCGGGCGACGGCGAGGAGTGACCGTCACCGGACCGGGGCCGGCGCTCCATCCTCCAGGAGCGCCGGCCTCGGCCGTTCCGGTGCTACGCTCCCCTGCGCTTCCAGAAGACCCGATGCCCCGCCGCGCTCCTCGACCGTCGTTGCTCCGCCGGCTGCTCCTCGTCCTCGGCGTCCTCGCGCTCGCTGTGGTCGGTGGAGTGATCGGCGTGTTCCTCTGGTTCAGCCGGGGCCTTCCTTCCGTGGACGCGCTCCGCGACTACCGCCCGCCCCAGGTCACGAAGGTCACCTGCGCGGACGGCAAGGTGTGCGCCGAGTACTTCCTCGAGCGGCGCACCCTCGTGGATGCGACCACCCTCCCCGCCCACGTCCGCAACGCCTTCCTCGCCGCCGAGGACGCCGACTTCTACCGGCACGAGGGGCTGGACTACGTGGGCATGGTGCGCGCCGGCATCAAGGCGCTGCTCCCCGGCGGACACCTGACCGGCGCGTCCACCATCACCCAGCAGGCTTGCCGGAACCTCCTGCTCTCGCAGGAGCGGAAGCTGAGCCGGAAGATCCGCGAATGGATCCTCACCCCGCGCATGGAGCGGGCGCTCACCAAGGACCAGATCCTCAATCTGTACCTGAACCAGATCTACTTCGGGCACAACCGCTACGGCATCGAGGAGGCAGCGCTCTACTACTTCGGCAAGAACGCCTCCGCGCTGAGCGTCTCCGAGGCGGCGATGCTCGCCGGCGTCGTCCAGCAGCCCGAGCGCATCAACCCGGTCACCAGCATGACCCGGGCGAAGGGGCGCCAGGCCTACGTGCTGGGGCAGATGGTGAAGCACGGCCTGCTCCCCGCGCGCGAGCACGACGCGGCGCTGAAGGCGGCGGTGGTGCTCGGGCCGCGCCCTCCGCCGCTGGTCGGTCCCTACTACGTGGAGGAGATCCGCCGGATGCTCGTCTCGCGGTACGGCGACGCGGCGGTGCTCACCAGCGGCATGCGGGTGGACATCGCGATGGACCCGAGGATGCAGAGCCTGGCCGACGCCGCGCTGCGCGAGGGCCTGGAGACGCTCGACCGCCGCATGGGCTACCAGGGCGCGGTCGGGGAGCTCGACGCGAAGCGGTTCGGCCAGCTCCGGACGCTGCTGGAGAAGCGGCTCGCCGACACCGGGCGACGGAGCCAGGAGGGCGTGCTGCTGGCGGACCTCTCGCGACTTGCCCAGCCGAAGGAGAAGACCGGCGAGGAGGAGGAAGGCGCCGAGGAGCGCCCGGAGACCAGTGCCGAGGGCGAGGCCGTGCCCAGCTCGGACGAGGTGCTGGTCCGCGCGGTCCCGCTCGTGCCGCTGAAGGAGGGCCTGCGCCTCGGCGGCTACGTCATCCAGGTGGACGACGCGCACAAGGTGGCCACGCTCGACTTCGTCGGGCGCTCGGGCACCCTGTCCTTCGCCAGCGTCGCCTGGGCCCGGCCGCGCGGGGTGGGCAAGTGGACCCAGGCCCCGGCGAAGCTCTCCGACGTGCTCCGCCCCGGGCAGCTGGTGCGGGCGCGCATCCTCTCCGCTCCCCCGGGCCCGAAGCCGCTGGAGGTGACGCTGGATCAGGTGCCGGAGGTGCAGGGGGCGCTGACGGTCATCGATCCCGCGACCCGGCGGGTGCTGGCGCTGAGCGGGGGCTACGACTTCGCCCGCTCCTCGTTCAATCGCGCCACGCAGGCCCACCGCCAGCCGGGCTCGAGCTTCAAGCCCTTCATCTACGCCGCGGCGCTGCAGAGCCAGAAGTTCACCCCGGTGTCGGTGCTCAACGACGCGCCGGAGGCGGTCCGCGACCCCTGGACCGGGAAGGTGTGGAAGCCGCACAACTACGAGAAGAGCGGCTTCGAGGGTCCGATGACCCTGCGACAGGCGCTGACGAAGTCCAAGAACACCGTCTCCATTCGCCTCATCGAGGCCATCACCCCCCAGGTGGCCATCGACTTCGCTCGCCGCGCGGGCATCCGCTCCGACATGCCGGAAAACCTCACCCTGGCCCTGGGCACCGGCGAGGTGACCGAGCTCGAGCTGGCCAACGCCTACACGACGTTCGCCGCCCTCGGGAAGTACGCCGACCCCATCCTCCTCGTCCGCGTCACCGACGTGCGCGGCACGACGCTGGAGGAGCACCAGGCGGCGCCGGAGGAGACCATTCCGCCGGCGGTGGCTTACCTCGCGACGTCGCTGATGCGCAGCGTGGTGGAGGAAGGCACCGCGGTGGCGGTCCGCGAGCTCGGGCGGCCGGCGGCGGGGAAGACCGGCACCGCCAACGAGTACCGGGACGCCTGGTTCAGCGGCTACACCCCGGACCTGGTCGCCACCGCCTGGGTGGGGTTCGACGACCACTCCAGCCTGGGCAGCGGGGAGACCGGCGGCAAGGCGGCGCTGCCGATCTGGCTCGGCTTCATGCGCGCGGCGCTCGACGGGAAGCCGGCTCGCGACTTCGACATGCCCGCCGGCGTTCAGAGCGTGCGGGTGGACCCGGTCTCCGGGCTGCTCGCCGGGACGCACGTGCCCGGGCGGATGGAGAAC
>DASXGF010000148.1:0-6068 GCA_036489275.1 Myxococcaceae bacterium
GTCCCGAGCTGGGCGAAGAGCTTCTCGGTCACCGTCGGGACGATGGGCGTGAGGAAGGTCGCCAGCAGTGCCACCACGTCCGAGACGTCGGAGAGGTCGGCCCGGGCGACCTCCGGCTCGGTCTTCAGCTTCGCCCACGGCGCGCGCGCCTGGAGAAACTGGTTCGCCGACTGGGACACCTCGACGATGGTCCGGACCACGGCGCGAAAGTCGAGCGCCTCGTAGGCGGCGACTACCTCTGGGATGCGCGCCAGCGACGCCTCGAGCAGCGCCTTTCCGGCCTCCCCCGGGGCGGCCGCGAGCTTGCCGCCGAGCGGCCCGGTCAACAGCGAGAGGGTCCGGTTGGCGAGGTTGCCGAAGTTGTTGACCAGCTCGCCGTTCACCCGCGCCCGGAACTCGGAGAGCGTCAGGTCGAAGTCCTCCGGGCCGGGCGCGAGATTCGCCGCGAAGAAGTAGCGGAGATAGGCGGGGTCGAACGCCTCGATCGCCGTCCGGGCGTTGATGAAGGTCCCCCGCGCCTTCGACATCTTCTCGCCGTTGAGCGTCAGGTGGCCGTGGACGTGCAGCTTCGCCGGCCGCTTGAAGCGAGCCACCTTGAGCACCGTGGGCCAGAACAGCGCGTGGAAGTAGACAATGTCCTTGCCGATGACGTGGCGGATCTCGGTGTCCGAGTCCTCCGCCCAGATGTCCATCGCCGAGCGCGCCTTCCCGGAGTCCTTCGCCCACTTCTCGGTCGCCGAGACGTAGCCGATGGGCGCGTCCAGCCAGACGTAGAAGAACTTGTCTTTCTCTCCCGGGATGGGAAAGCCGAAGTACGGGGCATCGCGGCTGATGTCCCAGTCTTGCAGGCCCTGGTCGAAGAAGGCCTGGAGCTGGTTGGCCACCGCCGGGTGGAGGAACCCGGGGCTCCGCACCAGCTCGTGCAGCCAGGCCTGGTGCCGGGAGAGGGCGAAGAAGAGGTGCTCGCTCTCGCGCGTCACCGGCGGCGTGCCGCAGATGGCGCAGCGGGGGGAGATCAGCTCCTCGGGCCGGTAGGTCTTCCCGCACACCTCGCAGGCGTCGCCGTACTGGTCGGGGCTCTTGCAGTTGGGGCAGGTGCCACGGACGAAGCGGTCCGGGAGGAACCGCGTGTCGACCTCGCAGTAGGTCTGCCGGACCGGCCGCCGAAGGATCTCTCCCGCCTCCTTCAGCCGCCCGTAGATGAGCTCCGAGTAGTGCTTGTTCTCCGGGCTGTTGGTGGCGTGGAAGGTGTCCAGCGAGATGCCGAAGTCGCGGAAGTCCGCCCGGTGCTGCTCCCACATCTTGGCGACGAAGGACTCGGGGCTCACGCCCTGCTTCGCCGCGCTCAGCTCGACCGGGGTGCCGTGCTGGTCGTCGGCGCAGACGAAGACGACCTGGTGCCCCGCCGAGCGCAGGTAACGGACCAGCACGTCACAGAGGACGTACTCGACCGTGTGGCCCAGGTGGAGCGGGCCGTTGGCGTACGGGAGGGCCGGGGTGACGAGGTACTTCTTCTTCGGCGGCATCGAGGCGTGGCGTCCGGGTGGTGCAGCGAGGGGCCGGGCACTCTAGCGACTCGGGCCTGCTCCTGCACGGCTCTGCCCCCCGCACCAGGGGGACGCTGATGTGGCGTCGCCCTCGGCGCCGCTCGATGGGGCTCAGGCCCGTCCTCGACTCCCCGGCGCCGGATCGACCCCCGGAGCCCGGACGGAAAAGCACCGGACGGCGCCGTCACTGGCCGTCGTCCGGCTCTCCCCGAGGACCACCACCACCGCCACGCCCCATCCCTCGGAGCGTCCTTGCGAGCGTCAGCGCGAGCTTCGCCTTCTTCTGGGGCGTCTGCCCCTGCGACAGCTGCTGGAAGAGCTTCTGGTCCACCGCGTGAATCTGCGTGCGCAGGTCGAGGATCTTCTGGATCGCGGAGTCCACCTGTCCGAAGGCGGTCGTGTCGCCCTTGGCGGCACGGCGAAGCACCTGCGCCTGGTCGAGCATCTGCTGGCGAATCGGCGCCCGCTGCGCGTCCCACTGGGCGATGGTCTGCCGCAACTTCAGCGTCGCGGCGTCGTCCATCTGGAGCGCCTCGGAGATCTGGAGCGTGAGCATCATCTGCCCGCGCTGGTCCATCTGATCGCGCCGCTCGGAGGCCGCCGGATCGTCCGCCTTCTTCGGAGCTGCCGCCTGGGCCGCGCCCGCCAGCGTCAGCATCCCCAGCACCATCCAGGTCTTCATCGTGCGGCTCCGTTTCCGCTCATCCATCGATGTTCCCGAACAGCCCCTGGCCCTCGAGGGACAGCACGTCGTCCTCCAGCGAGTCCTGACGGTCGTCGGCGCCGTCGGACGTCAGGTCGGGGAAGAGCTCCTGCGAGTCCCCCAGGAACGCGTCGCTCCCTGGCGCCGTGGCGGTCTCCACCGGCTGAACCGGCGTGGCGCGGTGGTGCGCCGGCCGGCGGATGGACACGGTGAGCAGCGCGGCCGCGGCGGCCGCGAGCAGCACCGCCGGCACCTGCCAGACTCCGCTCCGGCGCATCCGGCGCGGGGGCTCGTTGAATCGCCGGGCGCGGAGCGCCTCCAGCTCGGCCGCGGAGATGGACGGCAGCTCCACCCTGGCGAGCACCGACTCCAGCCCCCGGGCTTCCTCGCGGCACCGCGCACACCCCGCCAGGTGGGCATCGAGCGCGCGCGACTCCTCGGGCGACAGCTCGCCCCGACGGCGCTCGGACAGAAGGGCCCCCAGAATCTCGCAATCCATGCTCATTCCTCGCCCTCCCCCCCGAGGCGCTCCCGGAGCCTCCGCACCGCGTGGTGGAAGTGCACCTTGGCGTTGTTCTCGGTGATTCCGATGGCACGCGCCACCTCGGCGAACGGGAGCTCCCCATCCTCCCGGAGCGCAAACACCTCTCGCTGCCGTCGGGTGAGCGAGTCGAGGGCCGAGCGCACCAGCCGGCGGCGTTGCTCCGCCTCGAGGCGCTCGGTCACCGGCGCGCTCTCCGGGGCCGGCAGTTCCATCGACTCCACGGGTTCCAGCCTCCAGCGACGCCCGTCGCGGGCGTGGTTCTTCCCCACGTTCACTGCCACCCGGAGCAGCCAGGCGCGAAAGGCGCCGTCCTCGGAGAGACGCATCCGCGGAAACACCCGCCCCGCGGCGGCGAAGGCCCGCAGGAACGCCTGCTGGACCAGGTCCCCCGACTCCTCCGGCGTGCGCGCGTACCGGCGCACCAGGGCCAGCACCAGCCTCTGGTGGCGCTGCACCAGGACCCCGAAGGCCCTGCCGTCTCCGTCGAGGTGCGACCGGACCAGGTCCTCGTCGGTGGGCGTGCTCGGACCCACCAGCGTGAGCTGCGGGGCGTGCCGGGGTCGTCCGCTCTGGGTCATCGACAGCGCAAGCACACGGGAGAGAACCCGGAATCGTGAAGGGAAGTTAAGCCGGACCTCGGCCTGGAGGGCATACCGTCCACAACAACCGTTCGAGCACCAGCTTCCCCGCTCCCGACGACTTGAGCGCCACGTCGGCCTCGGCGCAGGCGAGGAGGCCCCGCCGGAGGGCCGGCCGGCCGTACCGGGCCGCCGCCTGCATCCCGAGGAAGGCAGCCCAGGGGTGGGGCACCCGCTGCCCGTGCTCCTTGGCGTCCCGCTCCACCCCCGGGAAGATCCGGGACTTGAACTCGTCGAAGCTGCGTGGCGGCTGGCCCCGGCCGAGCTGGACCATCCGCTCGTGGGACTCGATGAGCCCGCGGACCACGCTGGCCACCGCACCGAGGATCATCAGCGGCGCGGCACCGTGCTCCAGCGCCTCGTCCACGTAGCGGAGGGCGGCGGGGAGGTCCCGCTTCTGGAGCGCGTCCGACAGCTCGAGGAATTCCTCCTCGCGGACCCGCGCCACCACCGCCTCCACGTCCTCCCGGCGGATGACCGGACCCTGGACGTAGGCCACCAGCTTCTCCAGCTCGGACTGGAGCAGCCGCATCTGCCCGCCCAGCCGGTCGCGCAGCGCCTCCTCCGCGCCCGGCCCGAGACGCTTCCCCGTGCCCTCGAGGAAGCTCTTCGCAGCCCCGCTCAGGTCGAGGTCCCTGAGGCGTCCGCTGCCCACCTTCCGTTCCACCACCGCGCCCTGCTTCTGCGCGACCTTGAGGAGCGGATGCCGGGAGTCCACGTCGGTGGCGGCGAGGATGAGCGCGTGGCCCTCCGGGAGCCCCCGCTCCAGGGCGCCGAGCAGCGGCGTGACGTCGGACTCCGGCGCGGTCACTCCCTCCTCCCGGATGTAGGCCGCCATCTCGCGGAGCCAGTCCAGGTCGGCGTCGGCCAGGGTGATGCCCAGCTCCTCCCGCCAGGCCTCCGCGGCCGGTGCTCCGGGCACGGAGGGATCCACCTCGGCCGGGCCCCAGCCCGCCCGGGCCACGAGCGCCAGGAGCCGCCGCGCCGACTCCTTGCGCCGCCCCGCCTTCCAGGCCTCGCGCACCTTCCCCAGCGCGTCCACCCGGCCCTTCTTCGGGGCGAGGAACTCGGGGTCGCGCACGACGACCACCTTGCGCCCGGGAAAGAGCGGAAGCGTCATCAGCTCGGCGGCGATCTCCCGCGGCGAGGCCGCGTCCAGCACGGCGTAATTCAGCCCGGCCGCCGCGTCGGGCACGAGGGTTCGCGCCAGCGCGTCGGCCTCACGGCGGACCAGGAACTCCTCCCCCCAGAAGAGGTAGAGGGGCCGGACCTGCTCCGCCTTCGCGGCGCTCATCCCTCGAGCTCCAGGAGCATCCGCTCGAGCTGCAGCCGCGGCGAGGCGTTTCGCTGCTTGATGGCCACCAGCGCGTCGTCCAGCAGCCGGAAGCGCCGATGGAGCGCATCGTCGTCGAGCCTCGCGGCGACCCGCTCGGCGAGGGGGCGGAGCTCGGGATGGAAGAGGCTCTCGCCCCCGGCGCGGGTCACCGCCACGTCCCGCACCCACACGGTGAGGAGCGCCAGGGTCGCCTCCGCCTCCTCCCGGCTGCTCCCGGCGTCGTCGGCGAAGCGAAGGACGGTGCGGAGATCCGACCCGGTCACGCCCTCGAACCGTTCGATTCGCCCCCGCCGGTCCGCGAGTCGCTCGGCGTCGAGGTCGAGGGCCCGCTCGAGGCTCCC
This sequence comes from Myxococcaceae bacterium, assembly GCA_036489275.1. Taxonomy (GTDB): domain Bacteria; phylum Myxococcota; class Myxococcia; order Myxococcales; family Myxococcaceae; genus RPRB01. Next base: position 5,110 of record DASXGF010000148.1, read on the forward strand.
GTCCGCCAGCGAGGCGAGTGCTTCCGCCACCTCGGTCGTCACCTCGAGGCGCCGCTGCACCTCGTCGCGGACGTAGGCGTGGGGCAACGGCCCGAAGGCCACCCGGACGCAACGGCTCCGCAGCGTGGGGAGCAGCCGGTCCGGCGACGCGGTCACCAGGAGGAGGATGGTGTCCGGGGGCGGCTCCTCTAGGGTCTTGAGGAAGGCGTTCTGGGCCTGCGGGTTCATCGACTCGGCCGGGAGGACCAGCACCACCTTCCGGGGGGCCTCCAGCGGCCGGAGGGCGAGCCTTTCCTGAAGCCGCCGCACCTGGTCGACGCGGATCTCCCGCGAGGGCACGTGGTCGAAGTCGCTCCGGGCGGCGAGCTTGCGCCGGACCGCCTCCTCCTCGGGCATGAGCCAGAGCACGTCCGGGTGGTGGAAGTGGCTGACCCGGGTGCAGGCCGGGCACTTTCCGCAGCCGACCATCGGCGCGACCGGGCAGACCAGCGCCTGGGCCATCCCGAGGGCGGCGAGCTCCTTCCCCACCCCCGAGGGCCCAGTCAGGAGCCACCCATGGGGCACCGTCCCGTGGGACAGGGCCGTCTGGAGCACGTGGACGGCACGGGGCTGTCCCTGGACGTCGGAGAGGGGCATCGGAAGCGGCCTCCTCACATGCTCGGGACGGGTGCCGCCGTCAACCTTGACGCGACTCCCGAGCGCCCCGCATCCTCGCTCTGCACTTGGTGCTCCCCCTGCTCCAGAGCCATGGCCTGATCGCCGCCTGCGCGGGCCTGCTGGTCACGCTCCTCGGGCTTCAGGCGCTGAGCGGAGACCCGCAGTTCCGGCGCGACTTGCGCGGCGCGGCGTCCCTGCTCGCCGGCTACCTCGTCCTCCGCACCGTCGACCTCTACCGGGGGGCGCAGCTGCCCATCGGGTTGCACCGGGTGCTCGAGCTGTCGTGGATGCTGGCGCTGACG
>DASXGF010000174.1:0-4569 GCA_036489275.1 Myxococcaceae bacterium
ACGGCCGGATCTCGATCTCCGACTCCTCGCCCGGCATCGGGTCCGGACTGCGGCGCACCCACTCCACGGCCTCGTCCATTGACTTGACCTGCCAGATCCAGTAGCCGGCGACGAGCTCCTTGGTCTCGGTGAAGGGTCCGTCGATGACGGTCCGCTTGTTTCCCGGCGAGAAGCGCACCCGCTTGCCCTTGCTGCTCGGCCTCAGGCCGTCGCCGTCCAGCATGATCCCGGCCTTGACCAGCTCCTCGTTGAACTTGCCCATCTCGGCGAGGAGCTCCTTCTTCGGCAGCACTCCGGCCTCGGAATTCTTCGTCGCCTTCACGATCACCATCACGCGCATTGCGTGCTCCTGTCGGTTCGAGAGGTCGAGTCGGCCCGGACTGGCCGGAATCGCCTGCTTCTGACAGGGCGACGAGCCGGATAGGAGCGGATCGACACGGCCTCGAACTTTCACGGAAGCGCCGGCATTTCAACTGCTTGCGCAGCGCCCCGCCGGCCGGCAGTCGCCCGGGGGAGGCGGCGGCCCGGCTTGTGTTCTGCCCGAGACGGCCGGGCAGCCGCTGGCGGGCCTCGCGTGGCGTCCGACGTGCCGGGCTCGGTATGCGGCGGAGAAACCCTCGAGCGAGGAGTCCATCGTGGCGCGCCTGCGGCGGTTGCAGATCCACTACGAACGGGTGTTCTCGGAGGCACTCCCGACGACGCTCGTCGCCGCCTGGTCGTTCCCGGCGATCGTGCCTCGACCGGAATGGAGCCCTCCGGCCGACGTGGTGGAGTCCGCGTCGGAGTGGATGGTCACCCTGGAGATCGCCGGGCTCCGTGACGACGAGTACGAGGTACTGCTCTACCCCGATTATCTAGTGGTGCAGGGCGAGCGCCCGTGGCGACAGCTCGGCGAGGCGGCGCGCCTGCATCGCGCGGAGATCCGCCACGGACCGTTCCACGCCGCCGTCCGCATCCCCTGGCGCGCGGGATCGATCGACGTGGACACCACCCGGGTGGAATACCAGGACGGTCTGCTCCGGATCCGCGTGCCGAAGGCCCGGGAGGGAAGGCGATGACCCCGGAGGCGTCGAACGGCCAGGGCGCCGCGCCTCCGGCGGTGCAGATCCCTCCGCTGCTTCCAGTGCTGCCGCTGCGGGAAGGGGTGTTCTTCCCGATGTCGGTGTCGCCGGTCGTGGTCCAGGACGAGCCGGCGGTGCGCGCGGTGGAGGACGCGATGCGGACTCACCGGGTGCTCTGCGCGGTCGCCCGGAGGGACGGGGTGCAGGGCGCGCTCGAGCCCGACTCGCTGTATGCGATGGGCTGCGCGGTGGCGATCCACCAGTTCCAGCGCGGGCCAGACGGGGCGATCCTGATCGTGCTCCAGGGGCTGGAGCGTCTCCGCATCCAGAAGTTCGTGCAGACCGAGCCGTACTTCATCGCCGCGACGGAGCAGGCGCCGGACAAGGCCAGCAGCGGAGACGAGGCCGAGGCGATGGTCCGCCGCCTGCGGACGCTGTTCCGCGAGCTCGGGGAGATCGGACGGACGATTCCCGAGCAGGTGCTCTCGGCGGCGGACGGGCTCGCCGACCCGAGGCAGCTCGTCTATCTGATCGCGGCCACTGCGCCGATTCCGAAGGCGGGACGCGAGGAGATCCTCGAGCTGGATCCGGTCGCGGCGAAGCTGCGGCGGCTGATCGAGCTCCTCGAGCATGAGCTGTCGGTCTCGCGGATCGAGCAGGAGGTGACCAGCCGGACCCAGCAACGGATGACGAAGCAGCAGCGCGAGCACGTGCTCCGCGAGCAGCTGCGCTCGATCCAGAGCGAGCTGGGCCAGGAAGGTGAGGGAGGCTCGGAGACGGCCGAGCTCCGCAAGCGGGTGGAGGAGACGCCGCTGTCGCCCGAGGCGCGGCGCGAGGCGGAGCGCGAGCTCCAGCGGCTGGAGCAGATCCCGCCCATCTCGCCGGAGTTCGGGATCGCGCGGAGCTACCTGGACTGGCTGCTGGCGGTTCCCTGGGGAAAGGAGACCGGCGGGACGATCGACATCGCGCGCGCCCGCGCGATCCTCGACGAGGACCACTACGACCTCGAGAAGATCAAGGAGCGGATCCTCGATTACCTGTCGGTGCGGAAGCTAAGGCAGGAGCGACGACCCCAGATTTCGCTCTCCGGAGCGGGAGACGCGGGAAAGGTGGCGGATCCGGGGCCGGTCCCGCAGACCGCGGAGGACGAGACGCGCCGGGAGCCCATCCTGTGCTTCGTCGGCCCTCCTGGAGTCGGGAAGACGTCGCTGGGTCAGTCGATCGCACGGGCCATGGGGCGGAAGTTCCTCCGCATCAGCCTGGGCGGAGTGCACGACGAGGCGGAGATCCGCGGGCACCGGCGGACGTACGTCGGCGCGCTCCCCGGCCGGCTGATCCAGGCGCTGCGCCGGGCGGAGACGATGGACCCGGTGTTCATGCTCGACGAGGTGGACAAGCTGGGGGTGAGCTTCCAGGGCAACCCGGCGGCGGCGCTGCTGGAGGTGCTCGACCCGGCGCAGAACAACACCTTCGTCGACACGTACCTGGGCGTGCCGGTGGACCTGTCGAAGATTCTCTTCATCTGCACGGCGAACACGGTGGAGACGATCTCCCCGCCGCTGCTGGACCGGATGGAGGTGGTGGCGCTCTCCGGGTACACCGAGGCGGAGAAGCTGAACATCGCGCGGCGATACCTCCTGCCGAAGCAGATCCGTGCGCACGGACTGCGGGACGGGGAGCTGGAGATCGACGACGACGGCCTCCGCCGCATCATCGCGGACTACACGCGCGAGGCGGGGGTGCGGCAGCTGGAACGCGAGCTGGCCACGGTGGCGCGGAAGGCGGCGCGTCGCATCGGAGAGGGAGAGGCCGGGCCGGTGCGGGTGACGGCCGAGTCGCTCCCGTCGCTCCTCGGCAGGCCGCGGTTCTTCAACGAGGTCGCCGAGCGCGTGGACCGGCCGGGCGTGGCGACGGGTCTCGCCTGGACGCCCGTGGGTGGGGAGATCCTCTTCGTCGAGGCGGCGCTGGTGCCCGGGCCGAGCGGGGCGCCGGTGCTGACCGGGATGCTCGGCGACGTGATGCGCGAGTCGGCGCAGGCGGCGGTGACGTTCGTCCGGAGCAACGCGCAGGCGCTCGGGGTGGACCCGAAGGTGTTCCAGGAGAACTCGGTCCACATCCACGTCCCGGCGGGAGCGGTGCCGAAGGACGGCCCGTCGGCGGGGGTGGCGATGCTGTCGGCGGTCGCGTCGGTGGCGCGGGGCATTCCGGTGCGGAACGACACGGCGATGACCGGGGAGATCACCCTCCGCGGCAAGGTGCTCCCCATCGGCGGGGTGAAGGAGAAGGTGCTCGCCGCTTACCGGGCGCGGATCGAGCGGGTCATCCTCCCTCGGCGGAACGAGGCCGATCTGGAGGACGTCCCCGCCGAGGTGAAGGAGCGGATCCGCTTCTTCTTCGCCGACTCGGCGGACGACGTGATGCAGCTGGCGTTCGCCTCGCCGCGGCCCCCGGCGCCGGGGAAGGCCGAGACACCCGGGCCACCCGCGCCACCCGCGCCGATGCACTGACTCAGGGCGCGCGCCGACGGCCGGGGAGCGAGGCGGCCCTCAGCTGCTGGACGCGCTGGTGAGAGAGGCCGAGCAGCTCGCCGGCGTCCCGGACGCTGAGGTGCATCCCGTCGAGCAGCGTCGAGATCGTGGCGTCGATGGCCGCTGACAGCCGCTCCCTTTCCTGGAGGAGGCGCATCCGGGAGGCGGCCACCTCGCGGAGGGCCCGCAGCGCAGTCGCGGGCATCCGCACCTCCTCGACGAGGGCCACGCGCCGTGCGGCCGAGCTCGAACCCAGGGCGAGAATGAGCGCCTCCCGGATCCGCCGGCGCGCCTCGGCGAGCGTGCGTCCCTGGGTGCTCGCGGCAGGAGCTTCCCTGACCCGGGCAACCCACCAGCCGCTCGCGTCCCGATCGAAGGACACCGTGAACCGCTTCATGGGCGAAGCCAGCCGCTTCCGGGGCAAGGTTCGCACTGCCGATCGACTCACACGTCGCACGCCTGACTGGATGTCAGGGATCGGCAGGACCGTCAATCAACCTAGACAGATGATCCGGCGACGTCGTGCGTCACGCCCGGCCGGGCGCGAGCCAGTTCGTCGTCAGGTGACACCTCTTGAACTTCTGCCCCGAGCCACAGGGACAGAGTGCGTTTCGTGAAATCTCGGCGCTCGGAAGTCGCGTGATTTGCGCGCCGGCAGGCGGCGTCGTCACCGCGTGTAGCTCCCAGCGGTCCGCCCCGAGCGAGACCTGTGCTCCGTGGTTCGGAGATGCCTCCTCGCTCCCCAGGAGCGCCGCCGAGCGGAGCGCTGCGGCGAGCTCGAGCAGCTCCAGCGGTTCCGGCCTGCTGCCTGACCCAGGTTTCGGGCGGATCACGGTCGGAAGCTCACCGAGCCCGTAGGCAGAACGCAGTGCCTCGATCGCCCACGGCGGGCCCGGCTCGAACGTGACGAGGAGTGAATCGCTCCTCGGTCGTCGGAGCGCGCTCAGGCGCGCCAGGCGATCCCGCTCGACGACGGGGTG
>DASXGF010000222.1:0-11899 GCA_036489275.1 Myxococcaceae bacterium
CGGGTTCGGGACGGAGTCGGCCGAGCGCGCCCAGGAGGCCCTGGGGCAGGCGGCGGCGGCGCTCCGGGGCGTGACCACACCCGGGAGTGGGGACGAGGTCGCCGCGCTGATCCAGAAGATGCCCTTTCTTCGCGAGACGCCCGCCACGCGCGCCGGTGTGGAGCTGGCTCTTCTCGACTCCGGAGCCCGGCACGCCGGAGTCCCGCTCGCCGCCTGGCTCGGCGCCGAGCTGCGCTCCGTCCGGGTGAACGCCCTCCTGATCGACGACGAGATCGACGCGCTCGTCTCCGAGGCGCGGGCACGTGCACACGAGAGCTTCGACACACTGAAGATCAAGGTGGGGGCCCTCACCACCGAGCAGGACGCCGCGCGGCTCATGGCGGTGCGCACTGCGGTGGGCCCCAACATGAACATCCGCGTCGACGGAAACGGGGCCTGGTCCGAGGCCGAGGCCCGAACCCGTCTCCAGGCGTTCGCCCCGGCGCGGCTGGAGTACGTGGAGCAGCCGGTCCCGGCGAACGACTTCCGGGGCCTGCGAAAGCTCCGGTCGCTCGCCCGGATCGCCGCGGACGAGTCCATCGGCGTCCCCGGCGCGCGCGAGGGGATCTTCGGAGAGAAGCGCCCCGCCGTGGACGTGCTGGTCTTCAAGCTCCCGGTCGTGGGCGGCGTCCTCCGCGCGCGGCGGTACGCGACCCTGGCGTGGCAGGTGGGTGTGGAGGTGGTCGTCACCAGCGCGATGGACGGGGCCATCTCTCGGGCCGGCGCCGCGCACCTGGCCTGCACGCTGCCGGTGGAGGGACCGGCGCACGGCCTCGCCACCGGCCACCTGCTCGAGACGGACGAGGGTGGCTACGCCATCTCCCACGGGCTCTGCCACCTCCCCGACATGCCCGGCCTGGGCATCGACCCGGAGGTCGTCGGATGGTGACCTCCGGTTGCCCGGTCCGAGCGCAGGCCCAGGCGGCTCCCGACGGGCCGGCCCTCGTCGCAGGGGACCGCCGGTGGACCTGGGCTCTCCTGGACCGAGAGGTCGCGCGGGTCGCCGCTGGGCTGCGGGCGATTCCAGTGGCCGCGGGCGAGCGGGTGGCGGTGCTGGCCGCGAACGACCCGGCGACGGTGGTCCTCCTCTTCGCGCTCCGCCGGGTGGGCGCGGCGCTCGTCCCGCTGAACGTCCGCCTCACGGCGGCGGAGCTGCGCGCCCAGCGCGAGCAGGTGAGGCCTCGGCTGCTCCTGGCGGACGACGCCCGGCGCGACGTCCTGCCGGGAGCGCTTCCCCTCGACGGGTGGGCCCGGTCGACGGGTGAGCTTCTGGCCGACGACCCAGGCGACCCCGGCGCCGACTGGGCGCTCCTCTTCACCTCCGGGACCACCGGCCAGCCCAAGGCGGCGCGGCTCCCCGTCGCCGCGTTCGATGCGCTCGCTCGCGCCTCGGCGGCGAACCTCGGCCCGCGCCCCGGCGACCGCTGGCTCGGCAACCTTCCGCTGTTCCACGTGGGTGGCCTGGGGATGGCCATCCGCTGCGCGCACGACGGGGCGACGCTGGTGCTCCACCCCCGGTTCGACGCGGAGGCGGTGGTCGGCTCGGTCCGGGACGACGGCATCAGCCACCTCAGCCTGGTCGCCCGGACGCTCGAGGAGTGCCTGGACGCGGGTCTTCGGCCCGGCCGGCTCCGCGGGGTGCTGGTCGGCGGCGGGCCAGTGCCCGCGGCGCTGGTGGAACGGGCGCGCGGCGCGGGCGTTCCGGTGCTCCTCACCTACGGCCTCACCGAGGCCTGCTCCCAGGTGACGACCGAGCGACCCGGAGAGGCCGACTGCCTCACCGCCGGCGCGCCGCTGCCGGGTCTGGAGGTGCGGATCCTCGACGGGGGTGGCCGTCCGGTCCCGGAGGGCGAGGAGGGCGCCATCGCCGTTCGCGGGCCCACGCTCATGCGGGGCTACCTCGACGACGGCGCGGCCACCGCCGCCGTGCTCCGCGGCGGGTGGCTGCACACCGGGGACCTCGGCCGGCTCGACGGTCGCGGCCGGCTGACTGTCCTCGCCCGGCGGACCGACCTCATCCTCTCCGGGGGCGAGAACGTCTACCCCGCGGAGGTGGAGGCGGTGCTGGCGGCGCACCCCGGCGTGGCGGAGGTGGCGGTCGTGGCCCGCCCCGATGCCCGCTGGGGCCAGGTACCGGTGGCGGTGGTGGTGGCCCGGCCGGCCGCCTCGCTGGAGGACCTGAGGGGCTGGGCGCGGGCGCGGCTCGCGGCCTTCAAGGTCCCGGCGGAGGTGGTCCCGGTCGAGGCGCTGCCCCGCACGGCGGCGGGGAAGGTGGACCGGGCGGCGGTGCAGGCCACGGTGACGGCCCCAAGGGGGCCTTGTTCCTTCGAAAAGACAGAGGCCCCCGAATGCACGGCGGAGCGGATGGAGTTCAAGTAGTCTTGAACAGGGTGAACCACATGGAGACCACGCCGGAGACAGCACGGTTCCTGGAGGCGGCCGAGGCTCGCCTCTCGTCGGTCCTGTCCCGCGGGTCCGGTGACGTGGGCCAGTCGGACACCCTGGTCAACGCCGGGCGTCACCTGTGCATCGGGAGCGGCGGAAAGCGCGTGCGCCCGATGATGGTCCACCTCTTCGGCCTGGCCGCGGGAGCGCCCGACGCGGGCCTGCTCAACGTCGCGGTGGCGGCCGAGCTGGTGCACTCGGCGAGCCTGCTCCACGACGACGTGGTGGACGCGGGGATGTACCGCCGCGGCCGGCCCACGGTGAACGCGCTCTGGGGCAACGTGGTGGCGGTGATGGGCGGGGATCTCCTGCTCACCCTCGCGCTGGACGAGCTGGCCTCGCTTCACCGGGAGATCACCTTCACCGCAGTGCGAACCGTCGCGGAGATGACCCGCGCGACCATCGGCGAGGTCGAGGCCCGGGGCGACCTCTCGCTCTCCGTCGAGCGGTTCCGGAGCATCATGGAGGGCAAGACCGGCGCGCTGTTCGGCTTCTGCGGCGCCTCGGCCGGGCGGCTGGCGGAAAAGGACGACGTCGCCCGCAGGTTCGAGACCTTCGGCCGTCACCTCGGCGTGGCGTTCCAGATCGCCGACGACCTGAAGGATCTGAACGGTGGTGATCCCGGCAAGCCGGTCTTCGCGGACTTCAAGTCCCGCACCCCGTCGCTTCCCATCCTCCTCGCGGCGCAGATGGACGAGCCCCTTCGCCGGCGAATCAAGGACCTCTGGGCCTTCGGCTCGATGGCCGACGAGCGGGTGCGCGAGCTGGGAGTGGCGGTGCTCGCCACCGACGCGCCGCGGGCCGCGCTGACCCTCATGGACCGGGAGATCGACGCGGCGCTCGATGCGCTCGGTCCCCTCCGCGACTCACCCGGCGCGGACGAGCTCACCGACTGGGCCGGGCGCCTCGGGGCCGCCTTCCGGTAGCGAGACACGATGCCGTCCAAGGGTTACAGCTGGTCCAATGCGCCCCGCCTGGCGGCGTCCGAGCCCTCGCCCGGGCTCCCCCGCTGGGAGTCGCTGGCCATCGATGCGGTGGGCAACGTCATCGAGTTCTGGGGCTTCAAGCACAACCAGGGGCGCGTCTGGGCGGTGCTCTACCTCCGCGGCATGTCGATGACCGCCAACCAGCTCGAGGAGGAGCTCGGCCTCAGCAAGGGCGCGGTCTCGATGCTGGTCCGCGACCTCGAGCGCTGGGGCGTGGTGGTCCGCATCCGCCAGCCGGGGACCGGCGCCTGGCACTTCCGCGCCGAGACCGACCTGGTGCAGATGGTCCGCCGCGTCATCCAGGAACGCGAGACCGCGTTCATCACCCGGATCCGCGCCGACCTGGAAGAGGCCCGGCGGCTGGCCTCGGCGAGCGGGGTGGGGCGAGACCGCCTGGCACGGCTGGAGAAGATGGCCGCCCTGGCTGCCGGCGCCGAGCGCGCGCTGCGCATCTTTCTCCGGACGGCGCGGGTGGACCTCTCCTCGCTCCTCCTCGCTCTGGGTGAAGGCAAGCTCCGCGGGCGGAGCTGACGGTGCCATGAGCTGGCGGGCCGTGCCGCGCTGCGGCCGCAGCGTCCGCGCGTCCGGCCGTCGTTCGCGCAGGCCCTGCGCGCCGCGTTCGCCCGGCACGCCCGGCCACAGCAAGGCCGGCGGCTTGCATCGGGCGACGGCGCATGATCGACGATCTCGTCGTCGGGCTGGCCGGCTCGGGCGGAGACGGGGTGGTGAGCGCCGGCGAGTCTCTGCTCGCCGCCGCGTCCTCCCAGGGCTTCTACGCCCTGATGACCAAGAGCTTCGGCTCACAGATCCGCGGCGGTGAATCCTCCTGCCGCGTCCGGCTCTCCACCCGGAAGGTGCTCAACCCGGGCGGGCTCCTGGACGTGGCCGTCGCGCTCAACTGGGAGGACTTCCGCCGCTTCGGCGCCGAGCTTCCCATCGGTCCGGACACCGTCCTCATCTACGAGGCCAGGGCCGGGCCGCCCCCGGCCGATCTCGCCCCCTCGACCCGGATGCCGGCCCAGGTGATCTGCGTGCCGCTGGCGGACCTGGCGAAGAGCTCTGCCGGGACCGATCGGGCGAAGGTCACGGTGGTGCTCGGAGTCCTCGCCGGCTGGTTCGGATTGCCCGAGGAGGCGCTGGACGGGGGTCTGCGGAAGAAGTTCGCCCGGAAGGGGGAGGGGCTCCTCGAATCGAACCGGAAGGCGCTCGCTTCCGGGATCGCCTTCGCCACCCTGCATCCCCTGGCCGCGCCGCGCGCCCTGGCACGACCGGCGGCGCCCGGGCGGAAGATGCTCTGCGACGGCAACGAGATGTGCGCTGCCGCGGCGATCTTCAGCGGCTGCGAGTTCTTCGGCGGCTACCCCATCACCCCCTCCACCGAGGTCATGCAGATCCTCTCCCGCGAGCTGCCCAGGTACGGCGGTGTGGTGCTCCAGGCCGAGGACGAGATCAGCGGGGTGGGCGCGGCGGTGGGGGCCTCGTTCGCAGGCAAGAAATCCATGACCGCGACCTCCGGCCCGGGAATGTCGCTGAAGACCGAGGTGCTGGGGCTGGCATCCATCGCCGAGCTCCCGCTCGTGCTGCTCGACGTGCAGCGGGGTGGCCCGTCCACCGGGATCCCCACCAAGCCTGAGCAGGCCGATCTGTTCCAGGCGGCGTTCAGCGCCCACGGCGACGTGCTACGCCCGGTGCTCGCCCCGACCAGCGTCGAGGACACCTTTCCGATCACCGTGGAGGCGTTCAACCTCGCCGAGCACTACCAGACGCCGGTGGTCATCCTCTCCGACCAGGAGATTGCCCAGCGCAAGGAGACGGTCGACCCGATCGACGTCTCCCGGCTGGTGGTGCTGGAGCGCGTTCGCCCGACGCCCGAGCAGCTCGCCCAGGGATACCAGCGCTTCGCCGAGACTCCGTCGGGAGTCAGTCCCCTCAGCCATCCCGGAATGCTCGGCGGCAACTACCTCGCGGCGGGGATCGAGCACGACGCAACAGGAGCCCCCACGGCGAGCGGAGCAGTGCACGCGGCGATGAACGCCAAGCGGTTTCGCAAGCTCGCGCCGCTGCAAGAGCGGGCCGATCTCTTCGAGCGCAAGGGACCGCCCGACGCCCCGCTCGCGCTCGTCAGCTGGGGAAGCTCCGCGGGAGTGGCTCGCGAGGCATACGCCCGCGCACGTGCGCGCGGGCTCGCGGTGAAGCTCCTCGTCCCGACCTTGCTGTACCCGGTGGCCGAGCCGGTTTACCGGGCGTTCCTCGCCTCGGTTCGCGCCGGTCTGGTGCTCGAGCTCTCGCACCAGGGACAGCTGTACCGGCTGCTCCGGATGTTCGTCGACCTTCCTCCCGGGGTGAGCTCCTTCGCCCGGAGCGGCGCCCAGCCATTCCGCGCGGACGAGGTGCTGGAGCGCCTCGAGCGACAGGCGGAGGCGATCCGATGACCGCGCCCGCGACGCCGGCCGACTACAAGAGCGCGCTGAAGCCCATCTGGTGCCCCGGGTGCGGCGACTACGGGGTGGTCCAGGCGCTGTACCGTGCGCTGAGGGCCGTGGGTCGGCCGCCGCACGAGATTGCCTTCATCTCCGGGATCGGCTGCAGCAGCCGCATCCCCGGGTACACCACCGCCTACGGCTTCAACACCGTGCACGGCCGGGCCCTCCCCATCGCCCAGGGGGTCAAGCTCGCCAATCCCGATCTCCTGGTCATCGTCGCCGGCGGGGACGGAGACGGCTTCTCCATCGGGGGTGGGCACGTGGCGCACGCGATCCGCCGCAACGTGGACCTCACGTACCTCGTGATGGACAACCAGGTGTACGGGCTCACCAAGGGTCAGCTGTCGCCCACCTCGCCCCGGGGGCTGAAGACTGTGACCTCGCCGCTGGGCAGCCTAGAGGCGCCCATCAACCCCCTCCTCACGGTGCTCGCCTACGGCGCCGGCTTCGTCGCTCAGGCCACGCCCGCGGACATGCCCGGCATGACCGCCCTCATCGAGGAGGCCATCCGCTACCCGGGCTTCTCCTTCGTGAACATCCAATCGCCTTGCATCACGTTCGGAGAGGAGGAGCAGCAGCTCAAGGCGCACAAGGCCCGGATGAAGCCGCTGGCCAGCCTGGGGCACGACCCGTCGAACCAGCTCGCCGCGCTCGACCTCGCACGGGGGTACGGAGCCGAGCTCCACACCGGTGTGCTCTACCGGAACCCTCATCCGCCTCCGAGCTACGACGCGCTGGTGAGGGAGCGGCAAGCGGAGCTCCAGCGGGGCGAGCCGCGGCCAAGAGCGCGGGTGCTTCACGACTGCCTGGGAGCCTGAGGAGGCCAGAGCCATGACGCCAGTCACTGGCATCGACTTCGAGCGGATCAGCATGTGCGACGCGCTCGACCTGGCCGTGCTCATCGAGGAGGAGGCACGGGACCGCTACCGTGAGCTCGCCGAGCAGCTCGCCACCCACGACACTCCGGAGGTGGCAGATTTCTTCGCGCGGATGGTCCGGATCGAGGAGCACCATCGCACCGAGCTCCTCGAGCGCCGGCAAACCCTGTTCGGGAGCGCTCCCTCGCGGGTCGACCGGAGTCACCTCTTCGATGTCGAGGCCCCAGAGTACGAGCGGGCGCGCGCCTTCATGGGAGTCCGGCAGGCGCTCGAGACCGTTCTCGCCGCCGAGGTCAAGGCCCATCTTTTCTTCAGCGAGGCGCTGCCGCGCGTCAAGGACCCGCAGTCGAAGGCCCTGTTCGAGGAGCTCCGGGAGGAGGAGGTGCAGCACCAGGCCATGGTCAAGGCCGAGCTGGCACGCTGTCCGGACCGAGCGGATGATTCAGAGGCCTATGCGGACGACCCAGTCGCGCAGTAGGACGGTAGGTTCCGGAGCACGTCCATGACCCAGGGGCTCGCCCTCCTCGCCTTCCTCCTCGTCTCCTTCCTCGCCGTGGGGAGCCTCCTGGTCGGCGCAAAGCTCCTCCGGGTGCGCGCGCGGGTGAACAGTCCCCTGAAGCGCGAGACCTACGAGTGCGGTGAGACACCCTCGGGAATGGCCTGGGTCCGGTTCCACGCCCGTTACTACGTGGTGGCCCTGTTCTTCGTGCTCTTCGACATCGAGGCCGCGCTGATCCTGCCCTGGGGAACCATCGTCCGGCAGGTGGGGACGTCGGGCCTGATCGCGGTCGGGACCTTCGTGGGGGTGCTGATGCTCGGCTGGGCCTGGGCGATCCGGAAAGGAGCGCTGGAGTGGGTGTGAGGACGGTCGACGACGGGACGGGCTTCGAGCATCCGCTCTACCGCACGCTCATGAGCGTGCCCGGGCTGACGGTGGCCACCACCGTGCTGGACCACGTGCTGACCTGGGGGATGAGCAACGCCCTCTGGGTCTTCCCCATGGCCACGAGCTGCTGTGGCATCGAGTTCATGGCCACCGCGGCGAGCCGGGTGGACATCGACCGGATGGGGACCATCGTCCGCGCGACGCCACGGCAGGCGGACGTGATGGTCATCGCCGGGACCATCACCGTGAAGATGGCGCCCCGGGTGAAGAAGCTCTGGGACCAGATGCCCGAGCCCAAGTGGGCCATCGCCATGGGCTCGTGCGCCATCTCCGGCGACTTCTACCGGAACCTCTACAGCGTCGTGCCCGGGGTGGACACCTTCCTCCCGGTGGACGTGTACGTGCCCGGCTGCCCGCCGAATCCCGAGGCGCTGATGCACGGGTTCCTCCGACTCCAGGAGAAGATCCGGCGCCAGCGCAAGGGCGAGAAGGTTTCGCCGGAGCCGAACCCCGAGCTGCTGAAGATCACCAAGCCGTCAATCCCGCGCCTGGTCGACCGGGAGCGCACGCCCGAGCTGGACCTCGCCCAGGTTCACTCCGCGACCATCGCCACCGAGGTCGAGGCGACGCCGCCCGTGCGTACCTCGCTCCCGGTCGAGACGCCGGAGCCGGTCGCCGAGCGCGCCGAGTCGGCCGGGCCGGACCTGCCGGACCTGCCGGCGGTGCTGGGCGAGCTGGGCATCCCGCCGGCGGGAGAGATCGGCCCTCCGCTGGTCCCCGCCGCACGGCACCTCGAGGTCGCGGCGCGGCTCAAGGCGCGTGGGTACCGCCAGTTCGTGTCGGTCGTCGCCACGCACTGGGTGCCGGCCACGGGGCGGAAGGGGAAGGCTCCGGACGAGCCCGAGCACTACGAGGTGACGACGCTGCTCCGGACGATCGGAGCCGGCTCACGCCTCGCCACCTGGACGGTGAGGCTGGCTCCCGGCGAGCCGATCCCCTCGCTGTTCAAGCTCTTCGCCGGTGCCGATTGGCAGGAGCGGGAGCAGTACGACCTGGTGGGCGTGGTGTTCGCCGACCATCCCGACCTGCGCCGGCTGATGATGCCCGAGAACTACGACCGGTTCCCCCTCCGGAGGGACCTGCCGGCCAACCTGCCGTACGCGCCCTGGCGATGACCGCACTCCAGACGGTCCAGATCACCCGGCGCGTCGATCCTCACCTGTCGATCGACCGGTACGACCCCGAGGGAGAGCTGATGCTCCTCCACTTCGGGCCGCAGCATCCCTCGACCCACGGCGTGTTCCGGATGGACCTCTACCTGGACGGGGAGAGGGTCGTGAAGGTCGTCCCTCACGTGGGCTACCTGCACCGCGCGGTGGAGAAGCTCTGCGAGACGCTGGCCTACGTGCAGATCACCCCCATCGTCGACAAGAACGACTACGTCGCGCCGATGACCAACGAGCAGGCGCTGAACATGGCGTTCGAGGCGGCGCTGAAGCTCGAGGTGCCGCGGCGGGCGAGGTGGATGCGGACGATCTTCGCCGAGCTGCAGCGGGTCGCCTCGCACCTGCTCTGGCTCGGGACCTTCGCCCTGGACCTGGGTGGGGCGCTCGGCGGCGGAGCGACGGTGTTCCTCCACTGCTTCCGGGAGCGGGAGCTGGTGCTCGACCTCTTCGAGGAGGTCACCGGAGCGCGCTTCCACTACAACACCCATACCCTGGGCGGGAACCGGCACGACCTCCCCGCGGGATGGAGCGCGAAGGTCAAGGCGGCGCTCGACGTCATCGGGCAGCGGCTCGACGAGTACGAGTCGATGACACTCCAGAACCGGATCTTCCTCGACCGCACGACCGGGGTCGGCAAGCTCGAGACGGACCTCGCGCTGGAGCTGGGAATCACCGGCCCCATCCTCCGCGCCTGCGGCGTGGACCACGACCTGCGACGTGACGCTCCGTTCCACGCCTACGACGAGATGAAGGTGAACGTGGTCACGGCGACGGGCGGCGACTGCCTGGCCCGGGCGCAGGTGCGGCTCGGTGAGATGCGGGAGAGCGTGCGGCTGGTCCGGGAGATCGTGGACGCGGTCCCCGAGGGGTCGATCAACGCCGGCAAGCCGGTGAAGCTGCCGGTGCAGACCAAGATCCCGCCCGGCCAGGTGTATGTGGCCATCGAGACGCCGCGCGGAGAGCTGGGAACCTATCTCGTCTCCGACGGCACCCAGTTTCCCTACCGGCTCAAGATCCGGCCGCCGAGCCTGCACGCCCTCTCTGCGCTTCCGTACATCGTCCCCGGAGCGACGGTGAGCGACGCGGTGGCGATCCTTGGCTCGATGGATCCGATCATGGGCGAGGTGGATCGGTGAACGAGGGGCTGGTCCACGCGGCGGTGTACTCGGTGATCATCGTGACCGTGGTGCTGACCGCCACGGCGATGGCCCTGTGGTTCGAGCGGAAGTTCGCGGCTCGGCTCCAGACGCGGCTCGGACCAACGATGGTCGGCCCGTCTGGCTTGCTGCAGCCGGTGGCCGACCTCCTCAAGCTTCTGCAGAAGGAGGACATCGTCCCGGAGAACGCGGATCCGGCCATCTTCAACCTGGTCCCGTTGCTCTCCGCGCTGGCGGCCCTGGGGGCGGCGGCGGTGGTGCCCTTCTCGCCCTCGGTGGTGGCCTCGGACCTCGACGTGGGCGTGCTCTACGTGCTCGCGGTCGGGGCGGTGACCGTCCTTCCGGTGTTCGGGGCAGGGTGGGCGAGCAACAACAAGCTCGCGCTGCTCGGCGGGATGCGGGCAGTGGCCCAGTCCATCTCCTACGAGGTGCCGCTGCTCCTGTCGGCGATGGTCCCGGTCATCCTCTCCGGGTCGCTGCGGCTGGGGACCATCGTCCAGGCGCAGGCCGACCATCACTGGTTCGTGATCTGGCCGTTCTTCATCGGCATCCCGGCGTTCGGGGTGTTCATCCTCGCGATGCTGGCCGAGTCGAACCGCATCCCCTTCGACATCCCGGAGGCGGAGAGCGAGCTCGTCGCCGGAGTGACCACCGAGTACACCGGGATCAAGTTCGCCCTCTTCTACATGGCCGAGTACATCCACACCCTGGTGGCCTCGGCGGTGGGCGCGGCGCTGTTCCTCGGCGGGTGGGACGGGCCATTCCGTCCGGGCTTGCACTGGATGGTGCTGAAGACGCTGCTGCTCTTCGTGGTCGTCTACTGGATCCGCTGGTCGCTGCTCCGCTTCCGGGCGGACCAGCTGATGGCGCTCTGCTGGAAGTACCTGGTGCCCACGAGCGTGCTCCTGGTCGGCGCGTCGGCGGCATGGGTGGTGCTCACGTGAAGAGCTACTTCTCGACGGCGGCGCGCGCCCTGGCCACGAGCCTCGAAAATCTCTTCCGCAAGCCGGTGACGGTGGAGTTCCCGAAGGTGATCCGCCCGCGGGCCGAGCGCTACCGGGCGAGCTTCGCGCTCCTCCACGAGGAGGACGGGGACGAGGCCTGCATCGGGTGCCTGCAGTGCGAGCGCATCTGCCCGTCGGAAGTGATCGCGATCAAGGCGGGCGGGAAGCGGGAGTCGCCGATCACCGGGAAGAAGCGCGGGTACGCCGACGACTTCGTGCTCGACCTGAACGCCTGCATCTACTGCGAGCTCTGCGTCCAGGTCTGTCCCACCGACGCAATCGTGATGACCCGGGAGCCGGAGCTGCCGGCGTACGGCCGTGAGGACCTGGTGCTCACCATGGAGAAGCTCTACGCCAACGAGAAGTCGAAGCAGCGGGCGTGGGGTGATGCGACCCGGCTGAACGGGATGCAGGTTCCGCCGAAGCCGCCCGCGGCGGCGAGCGCCCCGAAGCCAGTGGCAGCGGCGACCGCACCGGCGTCCTCGGCGGCTCCGGGAGCGGCGGGGTCCTCGGCGGTTCCGGGAGCGGCGGCGTCCTCGGCGGCTCCGGCTGCGGCGGCGTCCTCGGCGGCTCCGGCTGCGGCGGCGTCCTCGGCGGCTCCGGCTGCGGCGACCTCCTCGGCGGCACCGGCTGGGGCGGCATCCTCGGCGGCACCGGCTGGGGCGGCATTCTCGGGGGCACCGGCTGCGGCGGCGTCCTCGGCGGCTCCCGGAGCGGCGGCGTCCTCGGCGGCTCCCGGAGCGGCGACGTCCTCGGCGGCACCGGCTGGGGCGGCATCCTCGGCGGCACCGGCTG
>DASXGF010000224.1:0-2183 GCA_036489275.1 Myxococcaceae bacterium
GGGAGCAAGGCACGGCCCTACGCCGGGGTGTTCTCCTTCCGGCCGCTGCCGGACCGACCGCCGGAGCGGGGAGCGACGCCGCGCGAGGCGCGGGCCCGGCGAGGCTCGGAGGTGATCTTCCGGACGACGCTCTCCTCGTACGTCGCGGGCGTCCTGGCCGCCGAGCGCGCGGGCCTCACCGGCGAGCCCGCGGTCGCGCTCGCGCAGGTCATCGCGCACGACGCCCGCGTCGAGCGGCATCCGGGGCGACCTCTCTGCGACACCACCCACTGTCAGGCGTTCCTCGGCACCGCGACGCCGACGGCCGAGGTTCGGCGGGCGCTCGAGCTCCCGGAGCTCCCGACGGATCGCTGGCTTCCCTACTTCCGCGGCGGCGACGAGGCGTGGGAGGTCCGACGCCCCACCGCCGAGGTGCGCGCGACGCTCGGTGAGGTGCAGCGCCTCGGGGGCGATGGCCGGACGGTCGAGGTCACCCGTCCGTCGGGTGTCGAGCGCGTCCCGTGCGAGCGGGTCCGTGCCGCGCTCCGCCTCCAGGGCTGTCCGACCGACGGCGTCGTCGAGGGAGAGACGGTGCGCCTCCGGGGTCGTGGGCGGGGACACGGCCTCGGGCTCGACGTCGAGGCGGCACGACGCTCGGGGCTCCCGGCCGATGAGCTTCTCCGTCGCGCCTACGGGCTCGACACGCGCGCGTCCGGACCCTGAGCGACCCGGGCCGCCCCGGCGCAGCCCCGCGCCCAGGGCGCTCCCGGAAGATCACCGCGGCGCGCCCGAGGCGCTGACGGCCGAGGCGTCCTCGGATAAGGAGCGGACGTGACGAGCTCCGGCCAGTTCTGTTCCATCGCCCGCGCGCTCGACGTCCTCGGCCAGCGATGGATGCTGCTCGTCGTCCGGGAGCTGCTCATGGGCAGCCGCCGCTTCGGCGAGATCCGGCGCGGGCTTCCACGCATCTCCCGGACGATGCTCTCGGCACGGCTCCGGGAGCTGGTCGACACGGGCATCGCCAGCCGGGTCGAGGACGCCGAGGGGCCGGTCTATGCGCTGACGCCGCGGGGGCGCGAGCTCGAGGACACGCTCCGAGCGCTCGGGGTCTGGGGGCAGCGCTGGCTCTCGCGTGACCTGCCCCGTGAGGAGCTCGACGCCGAGGCGCTGGTCTGGGACATGCGCCGCCGCATCGACCGTGAGGCCCTGCCTCGGTCCCCACTCGTGGCTCGCATCGAGACCTGGACCGGCTCGGGTCGCCACGAGGAGCACTACCTGCTCCTCCGGCGCAGCGAGGTCTCTCTCTGCAGCGCGAATGCAGGCTTTCCGGTCGAGCTGCACGTCCGCGCTCCACTCCGGACCCTCACCGCCTGGTGGCGGGGAGACGTCTCGCTCACCGAGGCACGGGCCTCCGGCCTCGTTCTCGGCGGGCGGAGCGACTGGGTGCGGGCCTTCCCCCGCTGGTTCGAGCGCTACCTGCTGGCCGACGTCCGTCCCTCGCGGTGACTGGTCCGGATTCCGTACCGCCGGATGGCCAGACCGCCGGTTACTCCTCGCCCATGGAATCCCGCCCGTCCCCCGACGTCGTCATCCGGCTCGCCCGGCCCGAGGATCTCCCCGCGCTCGGGAACCTCGTCGCGGACGCCTACGCGTCCCTCCCGGGAATGCCCAGCCCCAAGGAGCAGCCCGGCTACTATGCGATGGTCCGCGACGCGACGGCCCGCGCGCGCACCCCGGGGTACGAGATCCTCGCCGCTGTGACCCGGGCCGGAGAGCTCGTCGGGAGCGCGGACTTCATCGGTGAGATCGCTCACTACGGCTCGGGAGGAGACGCCCCGAAGCGTACCGACGCCGCCGGCATCCGGCTCCTGGCGGTCGCCCCCAGCGTGCGCGGGCAGGGCATCGGCCGGGCGCTGACCCGCGAATGCATCCAGCGCGCCCGTGCACTCGGTCGGGCGGCCGTCGTCCTCCACACCACCCGCGCGATGCAGACCGCGTGGCGGATGTACGAGCAGCTCGGCTTCCGGCGGAGCCCCGACCTCGACTTCCGCCAGGGTGCGCTCGAGGTCTTCGGCTTCGAGCTCGGGCTCCGCTAGCGCGTCGCCCGGTGCAGCTCGCGGGCGAGCTCACCCACCCGCGCGGCGTCCACGACGAACGTCAGCTGGAGCGGCGAGCCGTGCACCGCGCGCACCTCGATGCCGAGC